>JBFYMH010000059.1:0-17055 GCA_041305005.1 Thermoplasmatales archaeon
TTTCCATTTGAATTATATCGAAAATCCCATACTACCGTTCCATCCCACTCTACCTTCTGAACACCACCACCGGCCCCACCAGTACCAGGACCTACACCAACTCTTATTGTACGAAGAATCGCCCCGTCTCCCAACCACCGCACCATCACACCGGGGAAATAGCTACTCGACCACGAATGATTTAGCGACCCGTCACTTTTTCTTAAGTACGTAGTGGTGCCATACATTGGTGCATATAAAAATTGACCATCAATTGTCGTCAATGTACACTTTTCATAATTTTGATCAACCTTTTGAGGCAATGATACAGGTATAAAACAAGATACTATAGATAAAATAATAATTGATAGCACAATCAATTTAGATTTATTGTATAGCTCCATATCAAACTCCTCCCGTTTAATTAATATTTTTTTAATTAGATAAGATTTATTTTCTAATTATTAATAAACAGCTATATGCTTTAAATCTTTTTTACCATATATGGTCCTTCGCGCTCATAACCAAAACGTCTATAGTAATTTCGTGTTCCTATGCCTGCTAGTACAATGATTTTTCGTGCATCGAATTTTTCCTTTGAAATCTTCTGGGCCTCATGCATTAAACGTTCTCCCCATCCTCGGTGTTGCCATTCGTTTTTTTCAGCGTTTGAACCAACCTGAACAAGCGGTCCATATACATGCAGTTCACGTAACAGCATCGACCGTTCATCTTTTGCTTCGGGTCGATGAGCCTTTTCAGATGGACACCTCAATCTCAGCAATCCAATTAGGACATCTTGTTTAACATCTTCAAACGAAAGAAATATCTCCTCTCCTTCAGACGCCTTATATCTATCAACCACCAATTTAACATCATTTTGATTAGGTTCAAGTTTGGATTTATACTGTACATGTCCGACCTCACGACAGCGTATGCACTGGCAATATACACCTTCGCTCTTCATTTGCTTCTGCACCAGAAGGCGTAAATCCCCACGTTTAACACCCTCAGCAATCATATTAGAGGGTATATCCCGCTGAATACGCTGAATTCTGACCCATCTCGGCACTCGTTTCTTAATCTCCGCAACAAGTTCAACGATTTTATCAAATGAATACGGCTCGTATTCACCTTGTTTCCACATTTGATGGAGTTTTGTACCAGGCATTACAAGCGTAGGATAAATCTTGATGGCATCTGGTTTAAATCTATCATCATTAAAAATCGTCTCAAATGCTTTCAAATCGCGTTCAAAATTAGAGCCTAACAACCCTGGCATCATATGATAAACCACGGCAAAACCCGAGTCTCTAGCGATTCGCGTAGCCTCAACTACATCTTCAACAGTATGCTCACGATTAACAAACTTATAAACATCATCATAAACGCTCTGTACACCAAGCTCCACACGCGTTGTCCCCAAACGAAGCATAAGATCAACATGAGATTCCTTGCAATAATCAGGCCTCGTCTCAATGGTTATATCACTATTCCTAATCGATGCATTCTCAGCAGCAGCCTGAGCATCTCCAATTGTTTTAGCATCCACACCAGACATTGCATTCAGACACTGAGTCACAAACCACTCAAGATACTCCTCAGGGTAAGCTGTCAGCGTACCACCAAAAATTATCAACTCCACCTTATCAACATCATGTCCCATTATCCGGAACTGTTCGATTCGACTCCTGACCTGTTTATATGGATCATAATCATTCTCAATCGCCCTCCTACCAGCTGGCTCGCTACCAGTATAACTCTGGGGCGTACCAAAACTAGGACCACCCGGACAATAAATACATGGCTCATCCTTAGGACAAGGAAAAGGCTTAGGCATAACAGTAATAACATACACACCTGAAATAGAACGCACAGGCTTAATTCTGAGCAAACCAAGAACCTCCTCCTTCTCTTCATCTGTAGCAACAGCCAAAATCTCTGAGTTACGAGGAAAATCCTTCAAACCAAACTCACGACATGCCCAAAGTTTAAGCCTGGTCAAATCACGATCATCAGAAAATTCCCCTGCAAGTATTTTATCAAGAATAGCACGACAGACTTTCTTATTTGACATTTGAACACCAAGAATAAACAAATAATATGAGACAAAAGAAAATAAATGCCAATAAAAACTTTATTGAGTCGGACCCTTCCCCTGTGTATCCTCAAGTTTCTTCAAATCAGTTATATCGCGAGAAATACCCATCATACCAATTATACTACCATCATCATCAAAACGTGGGATTTTTGTAACAGAAACCCATCTTTCAGACCCATACAATCCCCTGAATTTTTCTATTTTGTTTATAATCATCTTACCAGTTCTAATCAAATCTTCGTCTTCTTCAAAAATTTTCCTTGCTTCTTCATCAGCAAGGAAATCAAAATCTGTTTTACCAATCATATCATCAGGCTTAGCATTTGAATAAACAGCCTTGGATTTATTCACCATAACAAACCTGTTATGCTCATCTTTGAAATAAACAGAATCAGGGATATTATCCATCAAAGTCTGAAGAAGCTCATGTTCTTTAATAAGCCGAATCTCAGCTTGTTTCCTATCACTTATATCTCTGATTATCAAAACAAAATTAACAACCTCATCATATTCTACCTGGAGGAAAAAAGAACCTACTTCAGCATTCAATATATTTCCATCCTTGTCCTTTATCTCTGTTTCGTGGGTTTTAGCGATTCTACCTGAAAGCAGCTCCTCAAATTGTTTAACAACTATAGACAAAGATTTCGGGGTCAACAAACCAAGATTAAGAAAGTTAGCACCGATCATATTTTCTTTTTTACAGCCAAATATCTCCAAAACCCGATCGTTAACATCAAGTATTTCACCGCGGGCATCAAGAACCATAAGCCCATCTGTTGTATAATCAAAAAGCCCTCTATATTTTTGTTCACTTTCCTTTAGCTTCTTCTCAGCTTTTTTACGCTCAGTTATATCCTGAATCAATGCCATCATGATGGGCTTTCCTTTCATCCTGAACAAAGAAAAACTGATTTGCACAGGAACATAAGAACCATTTTTACAAATATTCTCTGTTTCAAGATTATAACCGCCTCTAGCAGAAATGTCCTCAACAAGTTGGGACCAATCTGCTGATGAAGGCAATATATCCCGAAGGGACATACGTATTAACTCATCCCATGAGTAACCCAAAAGCTCACAAGATTTAAGATTAGCCTCAAGAATCTTACCATCAAGTGTTGTTAGAAAAACTGCTGCGTTCACCTGTTCAAAAAGGGTTTGATATCTACCATCTAATTCAACTGAGCCTGATCTTTTTTCACCAGTAATAAACGGGTCAGTTTCGTTTTCTTGTAGCATAAACCTTCACATTATTTGCATCCCAAATAACATAAACAATTAGCAGCCCAATATTACTGTTAGAATACATTGTCGATTATTAAAACTTACTTTACAAAAATTATATCTCTGCTAAAGCCTTTTTTAATTCAATTATAGCATCAACAGGTGTAGGATCAATATTTCGCAAAACAGCAAGATAACAACTAGTGAAATCACCTAGATACATAGCATACATCATCTTTGAAAGCCGTTTTTTACCCTGCACCTTTACTTCAATAACCTTGGAAGCAGAACTCTCGAGTAAATGTTTCATGAAACCAAGACGCTTTGAAATATAAATAGATTCGTTTTCTTCATCTCTAAATAAGATACATGAAAATTTTTTTGAAACTTCCGGGTTCATCGACCAACCAACGATATCGTTATGATTACATTCAGAAACAACATCGTATCTAGCTATGACTTTGCTGTTTTCATTAAGTTGAGTACACCATCTTGTTGCTATTGGAGAATAAATACCCCAACCGTATATTTGAGGAATGGTGTTGAAAATATTTTTCGCTATCTGTTTTGAAATATTATCTTCCTCTGGAACTGATTTAATAATGGTTTTCCGGAGTTCATCTGTCGTTTGTATTGTTTCTTCTATTTCGGAATCGATACTCTCATTTAAAAGTCCAATTTTTTTAAAAGCTAGTAACGAAGAGAATAAGATATAAGCAGTTGCAGCCCTTGGTTGAAAATCAGATGGTATTTTTATGATTGGGATTTCTCTTTTTTCACAGTATTCCTTTAGTTTTCCACCAGACGTGATGCCAATAATTTTGCATCTCTTCTGATGAGCCTGTTTGAAAGCACTTAGAGTTTCTTCGGTATTTCCTGAGTAGCTCTGGGATATTACAAGGGTATCCTTGTTCGCCCATTTTGGTATATCGTATTCACGGTTTACAAAAATAGGTATATCAAGTCTATCTCTAAACAGTTGTTGAACGATATCTCCAGATATACCAGATGCGCCCATCCCACTTATTATTATATTATCTATCTTTAGCAAATTTGGAATGTTTGTATGGCTAACGATCTCTGTAGCTTCTTTTATTTGTTCAGGGAATTTAGAAATCGCATCTAGCATGTTTGATTTATCTATCTTTGATATGTGTCCTAAATCATCTAACATAAACTCAATCACCAATTTCAGATAATAAACTCTTGTTACTATCCCTGTCTTAACAGTTTATTCCATTATGAAAAAGTCACTATATAGAGATTTTCATTAATAGCATGGGATGTAAATAATTTATAAATGATAAACTATTATCCTTCGCTCTTATGATAATCACCAAGCAGAAAGAATTAAACGATTTACTAAATCGAATAGGCAGTGGATCTGTTTTTATCGTTGGGTGTAGCGAATGCGCAACTGTTTGCCATACTGGCGGTAAGGAAGAAGTATTGGCGATGAAAGATGTTTTAGAGAAGAAGGGCGTTAATGTTGTTGGTTGGGTGGTTTTAGAACCTGCTTGCAATCTGAATAATGATAAGCGGCTTTTGAAGGGTTATGTAGAGGAGTTAGATAAGGCAGATAAGGTGCTTGTTCTCGCTTGTGGAACTGGTGTTCAAACAGTATCTGAGGTAGTAGCTAAGGATGTTATCGCTGGTACTGATACCTTGTTTTTGGGTGAAATAAAACGTGCGAATGAGTTTGAAAAGCGTTGTGTAGCCTGTGGGGTTTGCGAACAGGATTTCTTCGAAGGTTTTTGTCCTGTTTCGCGGTGTCCTAAATCTATGTTGAACGGGCCATGCGGCGGGTCTGTTAATGGTAAATGTGAGGTTAATCAGGATATGGATTGTGTTTGGAGTAAAATTTTTGATCGTTTGAAGGAAAAGGGGCTTTTGCATAAACTTGGGGAGATTGTAGAACCTAAGGATTGGTCCAATTCTGTTTGTATAGATAGGGGAATCTAAGATGGGATACAGGAGCAATCTCGAGAAGGTTCTTTCTGAAAAAGGTTTTGCTGTTACTGCTGAGATAGGTCCGCCAAAGGGTTCTGATCCTAATAAGATTAGAGAAAAAGGTGAGATACTCCGTGGGTGCGCTGATGCCTTTAATGTCACAGATAATCAGACTGCTGTGGTTAGGATGTCTAGTATGGCTGGTTGTTGTATACTTTTGGATGTTGGTCTAGAGCCTGTTATGCAGATGGCTTGTCGTGATAGGAATAGGATTGCTCTTCAGAGTGATGTCCTTGGTGCTGCTGCTGTAGGTGTTAGAAACATACTTTGTGTAACTGGTGATCATCAGTGCTTTGGCAATCATCCTAGTTCTAAGGGGGTTTATGATTTAGATTCCGTACAGCTTATCCAAATAATTAAGAATATGAGGGATAAAGGGGTTTTTCAGAGTGACGATAAAATATCTTTTGGTAAACCTGAGGTTTTTATTGGTGCCGCAGCCAATCCTTTTGCCGATCCCTGTGAACTATTGGTTGATCATTTGGAGAAGAAAATTCGGGCCGGAGCTGAATTTATTCAGACTCAGAGTATTTTTAATTTAGATAAGTTTGTTTCTTGGATGGATGAAGTGCGTTCTAGAGGATTAGATAAGAGGGTTCACATTATTGCTGGTGTTACTCCTCTTAAATCCCTCAAGATGGCTGAGCGGATGAAGTTTCATGTCCCTGGCGTGGATGTACCAGATGATATTTTTAATAGGATTAAGAACTCCAATGATCAGATGAAGGAGGGGTATAACGTGTCTTTGGAGTTGATTGATGAAATCAAAAGGATTAAGGGAGTTCATGGTTTGCATATAACTGCCTTGTTTTGGGAGAATATTATTCCTTCTCTTGTAAAGGAATCTGGCATTTATCCTAGAGTGTAATATACTTTTTATGCAGAGTTTTTGTTGATTTTATCTTAATGTGGTAGTTTTCAGTCGTTTTTTCATTTTGACGTTTTTACGCAATAGCTTTATATAGTGTTAATAGAGAACAGTATACATGTCATATAATACCACGATATCAATTATCGTGGTAGGTGATAAGGACAGAAGAAGGTGAAAGGAAATGAAACTCAATAGAAAAATGATGATACTAGGCGTCTTACTACTGGTTTTAAACATGACCATAGCAACCCAGTATGCTGTAACAAAAATTGGTTACGAATATAACATTGTTCATCCTTCTAATGCTAATATAAGATTTATTGGTTCAGATAATACAACTGGTGGAAGAGTATTAAGGGTAGACGGACCAAATGGTACGGCCTCCCTAAAAGTGACATTTGGTAATTGGAGTGCTGGTACAAACAAAATATATTCGGCAGCATTTGGTATAGTTAACGAAGAACAAGTACCTGTTAATATAATGTATATAAATGTATCAGCTATAAATTACACATATATGAAAATTTGGCTACACGGAAACAGAAGCGCAAACGCTAACAATACTGCATATGATCCAACAACTGTGTTCATGTATGATAATGGATCTATTGTAAATGAATCAACCACTATCGCATGGACACTTGCGCCAGGTGATGATGACCCCAGTGATATGTGTAGTAATATATCAGATAGGGGTATCTACAGCATAAATACTACATGGGATAACACATCGCACGTTAGATATTCGCTTAATAATACCAAAGCTTATGGTATCGGCGTGAATGGCAGAACCACCACTAATGCATCAGATTTCGTCTGGGTACAGATAGCTATTGATATACCCAACAATGTAGATATAGCCGGGGCACACACAGGTATTATATGGATACACTTTATGGCAGATACCGCCTCCTAAATATCCTAATTTTTCTTCTTTTATTCCTTTTTTATTTTATTGTTTTTTATTCAGGTCAAAGTTTGTTTTGTAAAACAGCAAAATATGTATACTCTTTTTCTATAGCGGTTAGATAATTCTGGGGGATTAACCTATTATGGCAAAGAAAAATATGAAGAAGATACTTGTAATTGGTGCTGTTGGTCAGATCGGCTCAGAGCTCACAATAGAACTAAGAGAAAAATATGGGAACGACAATGTTATAGCCGCGGGAAGAAAAACTAAACCAAGTGATAAACTCCTTGATTCAGGTCCTTTTGAGTTTATCGATATAGCCAAAAAAGAAACCGTAGAGAAAGTTGTTGACGAATATGATATTGATACTGTTTATAACATGGCAGCGATACTTTCTGCTGTTGGTGAAGAAAAACCCGGGCTTTGCTGGGATGTAAACATTAATGGTTTGTATAATGTTTTAGAAATTGTTAGAGAAAAAGAACTAACTCGTGTTTTTGTACCTAGTTCTATCGCTGTTTTTGGTCCTGAAACACCACAGAACAACACTCCACAGGAGACCGTTCTAAAACCAAAGACCATGTATGGTGTCACAAAAGTTGCTGGAGAACTACTTGCTGATTACTACTTTAAACGATTCGGCATAGATGTGCGTGGCGTACGTTACCCAGGTATAATAAGCAGTGAGACTTTACCTGGTGGTGGTACTACCGATTACGCTGTAGAGATATTCTACGAGGCCATAAAGAAAAAAAGTTACACATGTTTTTTACGAGAAGATACCACTCTACCAATGATGTATATGCCTGATTGTCTTAAAGCAACAATTGATCTTATGGAAGCAGATGTTTCCAAGCTTAAGCATCACAGTGACTTTAATCTAGCATCTATGAGTTTTTCAGCTGGTGAGCTTGCTAGCGAGATCAAAAAACATGTTCCTGGGTTTAAATGCGATTATAAACCTGATTTCCGCCAAGCTATAGCCGACTCATGGCCAAAATCCATCGATGATAGCGCTGCTAGGAAGGAATGGGGTTGGAAACCAAAGTACAACCTCTCCAGTATGACAAAGGATATGCTTGAAAAACTAGGTGAACGCCACGAGAGAGGCGAAATCTAAACAAATTTTATTTTTTATATTGGAAAGGTTTTTGTGCTAAAACATATTTTATAGTAAATTGAAAGTGGTAGCCAATGGTGGAAATGGAGTTAGAGGAGATGATTAAAGAATATTGGAGCGGAGATATAGAGACTATACGTAGTATCCTTGGCACAGAATCTGACCATCTTTTAAATCATACATGTCAGAAGATAAGAAAAGAAAACTTGCATTTACCTGGTCCTGATTTTATTAGGAGAGCATTTGAATGCTCCGATAGACCAACTCAGGTTTTACGTAATCTAAGATCAATTTTTGATCATGGCCGGCTAGGTGGTACAGGTTATTTATCTATACTACCGGTTGACCAGGGCATAGAACATTCTGCAGCTGCATCTTTTACACCAAACCCCATATATTTTGATCCAGAGAACATAGTGAAGCTTGCTCTTCTGGGTGGCTGTAACGCTGTTGCATCAACACTCGGTGTTCTAGGCTCTGTTTCCAGAAGATATGCTCATGAGATACCTTTTATTGTTAAACTAAACCATAACGAGTTGCTAACCTACCCAAATAAATTCGATCAGATAATGTTCGCTGGTGTTGACCAAGCGTGGGAGATGGGGGCCGCAGCAGTTGGCTGTACAATATATTTTGGTTCAAACGAATCATCCAGACAAATACAAGAAGTGGGCCAGGCTTTCAAATACGCACACGAGCTGGGAATGGCAACGGTACTATGGTGCTATCTGAGAAACCCCGCATTTAAAACAGATGGAAAAGACTACCATACGTCAGCTGATCTAACCGGGCAGGCCAACCATTTGGGTGTTACAATAGAAGCTGATATTATAAAACAGAAACTACCTACATTAAACGGTGGTTACGTTGCACTTAACAAAGACGGGGTTAAATATGGACTTATGGACAACAGAGCATACACTGAACTAACATCGGATCATCCTATAGATCTAACAAGGTATCAGGTTGCAAACTGTTACATGGGACGTATTGGTCTCATTAACTCAGGTGGTGCATCAGGCTCAAATGATCTATCAGAAGCCGTTAAAACAGCTGTAATAAACAAACGCGCTGGCGGAATGGGACTGATATCAGGTAGAAAGGCTTTCCAGAAATCTATGGAAGAAGGCATAAGATTACTAAACGCGATACAGGATGTTTATCTCTGCGAAGATGTAACCGTTGCTTAACAATATTTTAAAAATAGTAAAAAAAAGAGATATCGGGGTTATAATATTGTTTTTTCCCCTTATTTTTTATGAATAACTATCTGTCCACCAGCAATTTCAGTAGTTGGATCAGCGTTTTCGTCATCTTCTAGTTGATTATCATAAACAACTGTATCATCATTGTTCTTATCCCAGATTTTTATTCTGAACATATCAATATCATCACCATCTGGTGTAAGAGCTGCGTCAATTGCTGAAATAATGAAACCATAGTTGCCTCCACCGTTAATTGTTCCCACTCCCTTGAACATAGCCTTATGATTAGCTATAACCAACCAATTATAGCTATCGGAATGGAAGTTTAAATTTCCTGCATGGAACTGAAACTCTGTGTTGCCTGTAGGCGTTGATTGTCCTTTCTTGTATTTTGAGACAAATCCAAAATTTGCTTTTCCAGTAAGTGTAGGATCAGGTATGTAGGCCCCTTCTGGAGAGTTAATCCAACCTCCACCAGTGACAAATCCCTCGCTCGGATCATATACAATTATATATTGGAATATCTCAGTATCATATCCGCCATCATCGTCTTCTATCGTAATTTCAACAGTATATACACCTGGCGTAGAATAGGTGTGGCTACCAGTAGCTGTACCACAACCAAATTCCTCATCCACAATACCGTTTGTGATAATTTCATCATCCCAATTAATAGTTACTATGTGTGTATCGTAAATACCTAAATCAGAAAAACTGACAGTTAATTGAACAGCTGTGTTTATCATAAAAGGATCGGCTAGTCCACTAATGAATTCTATCACCGGATCAGCATTTAAAATTGTCACAGTTGTTGCATCAACAGCTTCGTAACCATGGTCATCATAAACGTATACAGTTTCTATACCATAATAGTCATCATACCAAGTATAACTTACTGTTGGATCTGGAACAGGAAATCTACTTGGATCCCAACCCGGGACATCCAACTCCCAGATAAAACCCAAAGGATCACCGTCAGGATCGTAAGAGCCTGATGCATCAAAAATTACTGTTGTGCCCTCATAAGCAAAATATGGCCCACCTGAATCAGCTACTGGTGGACTATTTGCACTGGCCAGCGGTACAAAAGTACCAATCAGCACCAATATTGCTATTATAAAAACTATTTTATTTTTAACTTCTACCATACCATCCACCACCATCCACAATATTACTCTTTGTGAGTAATATTATATAAATTTTTGTTGAAAGAATCTCATTTTGTAAAAATATCAAAGTTTAGAAAAAAAAGCGGGTCTGCCGGGATTCGAACCCGGGTCAGAGGCTCCGGAAGCCCCTGTGATATCCTCTACACTACAGACCCAACACTAAAATAATGAATGTATTTCAAGCTCATAAAAAATTTGATTAAAAAAAGGATTAAACGAAAGTAAGATTTTATTGTTTGTTTTCTTTTGGTTCCTGTTTCTCAGGTTTTTTCTCATGATGCGGCATCTTTTCAGATTGAACAGGTTTTTCAGCTTGCTTAGTTGCACCGCTTTTATATTCAGTGTAACCACAGGTTCCACAACTGAAACGATCTTTATGCTCTCCAAGAAACACGCCGCTACCACATTTCGGACAATGACGCCGAAGACGAGTAATTTTTTCACCTTCGACCTTGAAAATCTCCCTCTTCATCATGAATATCACTTCTTCTCCTCAGCAGGTTTACCACCAGACTCTTTCTTAGGTTCAGCTGGTTTAGCTGCTGGTGGCGGCGCCTCAGATTTCTTCTCAGTCCTAGAAGATGGTTTCTCAGCCTTCTTTTTGTCCTCTTTTTTCTTTTCTCTCTTTTCAACTAGTTTGTTACGCTCAAGTATATGTCTCTTCTCCAAACCCTTTGCATCATCTAGTGTAGTGTATATCTTTGCATAACCAGTGCTCTCTTGAGAACCAAAACCAGAGTGGATATAATTAACAATAACATCTTCTTTTTTGACATTCAGTTTACCTGCGAGCTCTGTTCTTACGAGTTCTCGGTCAGGTGTACCTTTCTCGCCGTGATGAACAGTAAAATGAACCTCGGTTCTATTAAGCAAAGCATTGTTTTTCTTTGATTCAATCTCTATTTCCATAATATCACATCTCATCTAGAACTTCTTTTACTTTAAGCTTGTTTTCATCAGTTGTCTTGACAACTACGACCCCCTTATCCGGCAATCCATATATTATAGTTACGTCATTCCTAGGAGCAAGAAATATAGCTGCTAGAGAAGCCATGTCTTCTTCACCCACAACCTCTATTCTAAGAAAGCCCTTCTCCAATACGTCGTAGGCATTTTTTATAGCATTCCACAGCTCATCAGATATTTCGCCTTGAAGATTTTTTACCTTAACTGTTTTTTTACCGAAAGATTTAATCAATTTTTTGAAAAGAGGCGAGCAAATATTCCTTTGTATCTTAAAGTCAACGACACAAAAAATAGGCAATATATTATTTTTTAACAATGTATAAGTAACTTGGTCCCCAACAGAAACAATGTATTTTTCGTTTTTTAAAAAACTAAGAAGCTCTCTTTCATCAACAAAAAATTTACCAATCGGTTTTTTTAATTTATCTCTTAACTCATCAGGTAATAAACGCATCACTACCTTACCTTTAACGCATATTTGCCAGGTTTAGCGATATTCATCTTCTCAGCTATCTGAGAATGCTCAGGATCGCGAATAACAACATAACCCTGCCATCTTTTAGACGTTGGAAGCGAACAGTTAGGACAAACATCTTTGTAGGAAAGTAGATGACAGATTTTACATGCGCTCAGATTTTTCACTTTTTACCCTTCTCCTTTTCTTCTTTTTTCTTAGGCTCTTCTTTTTTCTTCTGATCTTTCTCAGCAGGAACGGCTTTCAGCCATTCATGTGAACCAAGAGAAGGCTGCCTCATAGTTAAACCAATCTTGCTCTCCCTAGCAGATAACTCATTGAGACTAACTGATACGACACGGGCTCTAACAGAATCACCTGTTTTAAGAGTCTGCTTTCGCTCTTTACCGACGATCATCTCGCCCTCTGAATCAACCTCAACATAATCATTCATTATCTGACTCATATGTATCAAAGCGTCAAGAGGACCAATATGACAGAATGCACCGAACTCTACGATCTCGCAAACAATACCATCTAATATCTCTTGCAACTCTGGTTTAAAAGTTAGAGCATCAAATGCAACCTTCTGATACATGGCACCATCACCATGTATAACAATACCATCACCAACTGTTTTAATGTTATCAGCTACAACAATCAAACCCTCATCCTTTCTCATCGTACCCTCAA
The DNA here is from genome assembly GCA_041305005.1 of Thermoplasmatales archaeon. Taxonomy (GTDB): domain Archaea; phylum Thermoplasmatota; class E2; order DHVEG-1; family DHVEG-1; genus JARYMC01. Next base: position 12,706 of record JBFYMH010000059.1, read on the forward strand.
AAGTTTTCTGCACAATTTCATCGACGACGTTATCCATATCTTGATCGAATCGCTCAGGAGGAATTCGAATCGTGTCTTCAACTTTTACTATAGCATACATATATTATCACAACTCTATTTTAGATTAAATAGCTTTCTAGGAATATATCTACTCCTTATATTCTTTTTGAATACTAATCAATCTTATGAAAGTGCAATGATAATTGGTAAAAATACCAAACTTACAACACTCATAAGTTTAATTAAAATATTTAACGAAGGCCCGGAAGTATCTTTGCATGGATCGCCCACTGTATCACCAATTACTGCGGCCTTATGCGCTGGTGATCCCTTGCCTCCAAGGTTTCCTGCCTCTATGTATTTCTTTGCATTATCCCATGCACCACCAGCATTAGCCAAGAAAATAGCTAGAAGAAAACCAGATGAAATAGATCCTATTAATAAACCACCTATACTCGCAGGACCTGCACCAATACCCACAGGATTTGGATCATTTCGGCCGATCAAACTAAAAATAACCCCAATAAGAACTGGTGTAATTACTGCAAGAATCCCTGGAATAATCATCTCACGTAATGCCCTTTTTGTACTTATAGAGACACATCGTTTATAATCAGGTTTAGCCTTAGGATCAGATAAGAGTTTGAATTCTTTAAACTGATACCTAACCTCTTCGACCATGCTATAAGCCGCTCTGCCTACGGCCCCCATCGTTAAAGCTACAAAGACAAAAGGAAGCATAGCACCGATGAAGAGACCAGATACAAGATATGGATTACCAATAGAAAGTATTTGAAGTATCTCATCTGGACTGTAATACAAATTAAGAGAAACAATAAACGTAGCAATAAGCGCAAGTGCAGTAATAGCAGCTGAACCTATAGCAAAACCTTTACCCATGGCCGCAGTCGTGTTACCTACTGCATCTAAAGTTTCAGCCCTTTCCCTCACATCCTGCCCCAACCCAGACATCTCAGCAATACCTGCTGCATTATCAGCAACTGGCCCGTAACAATCTGTTGCAAGTGAATAAGCAAGGATGCTAAGCATACCAACTGCTGAAATAGCTACTCCATAAAACCCTGCGAAGTAATATGCAATAACCATTGCACCAACAACTGACAATACCGGAATAATTGTGCTCATCATACCGGTAACTAAGCCTTGGATAATGACGGTTGCTGGGCCTGTTTTGGATGCCTCAGCAATTTGCTTAACAGGTTTCTGTTTCTCTGAAGCAAAATACTCGGTATTTAATCCTATAATAATTCCTGCTATTAATCCTGCTAACATGGCGTAGTATGGCTCCAATTTACCATCAAGGAAATACCATGTCGCTATTCCTCCTAGAACTGCAACTAAAATAGTACTAGCAAATAATCCATTTCTCATGGCAGAGTAAACATTTGATTTTTTACCTGTGCGAACAAAAAACATCCCAATAATTGAAGCAAAAATGCCTAAAGCAGCTATAATCAATGATAACAATATTCCATTTGGTCCATAAGTTGAAAGAGCAGCTCCTCCTGCAATCGCAGCCAAAGCCATTGGAGCAATTATCGCTTCAACATAAGATTCATACAGATCAGCACCCATGCCAGCTACATCACCAACATTGTCACCAACTAGATCTGCGATAACAGCTGGGTTTCTTGGATCATCCTCAGGTATGTTTTCTTCGACTTTCCCAACAAGATCTGCACCTACATCAGCAGATTTTGTATAGATTCCACCACCAACTCTAGCAAACAGTGCTACCGATGAAGCACCAAAAGCGAAACCAAAAAGTATGTTAGCAGTCTGTTCCGAAGTACATGTATATGGCGCTGGTAGTATGCTAGTAAACAGTGTATACATTCCCCATACACCAATTACACCTAGTCCAACAACGGTAATACCCATTACAGCTCCGCTAGAGAAAGCAACAGATAATCCTTTGTTTATACTTTCTTTTGACCCTTCAGCTGTTTTAGCATTTGCAAGTGTTGCTATACGCATTCCTATGTTTCCAGAAAGAATAGACAGTATGGCACCAACAATAAACGAAAGTGCAGTACCCCAATGCATATTACTACCAGAAACAAACGAAGATGCTAAGAGAAGAACCGAGACACCTATGACAAATACAACAAGTATCTTATTTTCACTTCTTAAAAAAGCCATGGCACCCTCGCGTATTGCGCCGCTAATCTCCTGCATCTTGGGGGTTCCTGAACTCTGTTTTCGTATCTTATATACAAGATAACCAGCATATAATAACGCAACTAAACCACTTAATACTACTATTATCGAGATTATATCCATAAACAGCTCCTCCGCTGTGGGAATTATAAAATGGGTATTTAACAGTTGTGAAAACTTCAAACCAAATATTTATGTATCGTACTCACTTACCGGTTAAGTGCCCTATAACATTATAAAAAAAGAGGGTTAGATTAAACTGTTATATTGCCCAAAGGGTGTTTCTTATGAATAAACAACAAACAACCGTTATTGAATCAAAAAATAAAAATAAGACTTCTACGAAAAGTATCGATGGCAATACTGCTGCAGCCCACATCGCGTACGCGTTTAGTGATGTAGCTGCGATATACCCAATTACGCCATCATCTACGATGGGTGAAGTGGTTGATGCATGGGCTGCCTATGGGCGGAAAAATATTTTTGGTCAAGTTCTAAAAGTTTCAGAGATGCAATCCGAGGGTGGTGCTGCTGGTGCAGTCCATGGTGCACTAAGTGCTGGTGCCTGCGCTACGACATTTACCGCATCTCAAGGTTTACTTCTCATGATACCAAACATGTATAAGATCTCTGGGGAGTTGATGCCATGTGTGTTCCATGTAACTGGTCGTGCTATTGCAGGACAGGCACTTTCGATTTTTGGTGACCATCAAGATGTTATGGCGGCACGAGCAACGGGGTTTTCTTTACTTTCATCAAACTCTGTGCAAGAAGTTATGGATATGGCTTTAGTCGCACATTTATCCACACTTAGAGCCAGTGTTCCATTTGTTCACTTCTTTGACGGATTCCGCACCTCACACGAGATACAAAAAATTGAGATGATAGAATATGAAGACATAGCAAAACTTGTTGACTGGGATGCTATAAAAAGGCACAGACAGCGTGCATTGAACCCAGAACATCCTCATCAGAGAGGAACTGCTCAGAATCCAGATATATATTTCCAATTAAATGAAGCTTCAAACAAGTTTTACCAAGCAGTACCTGGCATTGTTGAAGAAGAAATGAAAAAAGTAGAAAAGCTCACAGGTAGAGCATATCATCTCTTTGACTATGTTGGCGCATCTGATGCCGATCGTGTTATTATAATGATGGGCTCAGGCTGTGAAATCGTTGAGGAAACTGTTGGTTATCTGAACAAAAGAGGCGAAAAAGTCGGGTTGATAAAAGTACGTTTATACCGTCCGTTTTCGCCAGAGCATTTTGTGCGAGTTATACCGAAAACTACGAAGAAAATTGCAGTACTTGATAGAACAAAAGAGTCTACCGCGTTTGGTGAACCACTGTATCTTGATGTTTGTAGTGTGTTACATGACCGCAATATAAATATTCAGGTTTTTGGCGGCAGATATGGTCTTGGATCAAAAGATTTTACTCCAACTATGGCAAAAGCAGTATTTGACAATCTCAAACTGCCATCTACAAAGAATCATTTTACGATCGGCATTGAAGATGATGTCACAAATACTTCACTTCCATTGGGCGAAAAGATTGATACTGCAACTGAAGGTTTAATCCGCTGTAAATTCTGGGGTATTGGCGGGGATGGAACCGTTGGTGCAAATAAAGACGCGATCAAAATCATCGGAGATAACACTAACATGTACGTCCAAGGTTATTTTGCGTATGATTCAAAGAAATCCGGTGGTGTCACAATGTCGCATCTTAGATTTGGGAAATCACCGATTCATTCTTCGTATCTTATTGAAAAGGCTGATTACATTGCTTGTCATCAACCATCGTATGTAGATAAATATGATTTAATCGAGGGCATACGTGATGGCGGTACTTTTGTTTTAAACTCTCCGTGGACTATGCAGGAGATGGAGAAATATCTACCAAATTCATTAAAGCGAACTATTGCTCAGAAAAACCTGAAATTCTACAATATTGATGCTGTTAAAATCGCTGAGGATATCGGCTTGGGTGGTCGAATAAACATGATTATGCAAACCGTGTTTTTCAAACTCTCCAATGTTCTTCCCATTAATGATGCGATGAAGTATCTAAAGGATGCAATTGCAAAAACCTATGGCAAGAAAGGACAAAATATTATAGAGATGAACTGGAAAGCAGTTGATGCCGCTATAAGTGGATTACAAGAAG
>JBFYMH010000060.1:0-2791 GCA_041305005.1 Thermoplasmatales archaeon
TATCTTTCTATCCTTGGTAGCGCAGAGGATATGTTTGCTAACCTGCGTATGAAACGCCTGATGTTCCAGCTAACAGGTACTTGTACTGGTGGTCGTTGTGCTGGTTTCAACGCCCTTAACGCTATGTGGGCTACGACATATGATATTGACTATGATCTTGGTACTGATTACCATAAAAGATTACAGGCTTGGTTGAAGGATGCACAAAAAAAGGATATTACATTGTCTGGTGCGTTAACAGATCCAAAAGGAGATCGTTCTAAAACTCCGACACAACAAGACGACCCTGATCTTAGCCTGCGTATTGTTGAAAAAAAAGACAAAGGCATTGTTGTGAGAGGAGCAAAGGTTATGATATGTGGTGTTGCCGCGGCTAACGAACTTTTTGTTATGCCGGGTACTGGTTATAAGGAGCCTGAAAAAGACTATGCTGTATCATTCGTCATTCCAAGGGATGCAGAGAATCTTACTATCATTGAAGCCAGAAGACCAAGCGACAATCGTGAACTTGAGAAAGGGTTTGACATACCTGTTGAGATAGGCGGTATAACACAGGCTTATTTGTTGTTTGAGGATGTTTTTGTTCCTAAAGAACGTGTTTTCATGTGTGGGGAATATGACTACACAATGAGAGCGGTAATGAATTTCATAGCACCTTATCGTTCAGCTATCGGCGGATGTGTGGCAGGCCAAGGGGATGTTATGATTGGTGCGGCAGCACTTATGGCACGTGCAAACGGTTTGTCTGAAAAAGCTTTCAGAGAAAAAATTACGCAGATGATAATAAACAATGAAACCACTTTTGGTATGGGTATTGCTGCTAGTGCTATGGGGAAGAAACACCCGTCTGGTGTTTGGATACCGGATATGCTTTTATCCAATGTGAACAAGGTTCACGTTGCAACTTTACCATATGAGACAAAGAGGATAGCACAGGATATAGCTGGTGGTATAGCTGAGACGGGATGCCTACCATCTTGTCAGGATTTGAATGACCCTAAGTATGGTAAGATGCTCAAGAAATATCTAAAAGCAAACTGTGACGGGGAGACACGGGCTAGAATAGCGCGTCTTATAGAATGGCTTACCATTGGCGCTGGTGTACCTGGTTGTATGCATGGTGGTGGTTCACCAGATGGCGCAAGGATTGTGATCAACTCAAAAACAGATATAGAACATTACATCGAACTAGCGAAAAGACTCGGTGACATAAAAGAGGATATCAAGGTTGAACCGAAGAAAAAATAGTTGATTTTTTTCTCCAGGAGAGCATCTGGAGGATATAATTATATATACATGATTAATATTTATTATATGGGGTAGTCTGGAGAAGTTTTTGATGTGGTTGTATCCCATCCCATATCCTATGTTTTTTCCAGACTTCCCAATTAGTTATATTTGTTAGCCCATGCCATCTATTTTTGTGAAATGAAAAGACCTATATCTGAGGAATATATTCAGCCGTCTAGCAATGCTGAAAAACAAACGGTTTAGTCTTATACCAGATTACGGGGATGCAAATGATCCTGTGGTAAGAGCCAAGTATGGCTATCTGGAAGGTACTGTTAGTATCGTTGGAAATGCCCTGCTTTTTGTTATAAAATTTATCTTAGGCCTCTTTCTTAATAGTATAGCATTAATAGCTGATTCAATCCACACACTTTCAGATGTCGCAACATCAGCAGTGGTAATATTTGGTTTTAAGGTATCAAAAAAACCTTCTGATAAGGAACACCCGTTTGGGCATGGCAGGGCAGAATACATTGCGACACTTATTATCGCTATATTGTTGGTCGTCACAGGTCTCGGTTTTATAGAACAATCCATAGATAGAATCATCAATGCTGTGCAGATAACTAATCTGGATTATGCAATACCTGTTGGGATTGTCCTTATTATCTCTGCGTTTTTAAAAGAGTGGATGGCACGATTCTCTTTTGCCATAGGAAAAAAAATCAACAGTGATATTCTCGTTGCAGATGCATGGCATCATCGTAGCGATGCATTGGCATCGGTTGCAATTGGGATAAGTTTAATCGGATCATACTATGGATATATGATATTAGACCCGATTTTTGGTGTGATTGTATCACTGATAATAATATATGTTGGCATACTTCTAGGAAAAACCTCATCAAACTATCTGATAGGACAAGCACCCGACAAAGAGTTAATAGAGACCATCAAGGAAATAGCGAAATCAGTAAACGGGGTAAAAGATGTTCATAGCATATCTGTGCACGATTATGGCAACAGCAAGGTTATAACACTCCATGCAGAGGTTGATAATAATCTGACAATGGATGAGGCACATGTTATTGCTGACGAGCTTGAAAACAAAGTCATGGAAAAAACAAGTCATTCAACAATAATTCATGTGGAACCAAAAGAGATACAATATGAAAGCAGGACAAAAGAGAGGATTATCGAAAAAATATTGGAACAAGAAAGAGGAATTATTTCTTTCCACAATGTACGAGTCATAAGGAGAAAAGATAAGGACGACATAAAAATGCATCTTGTTGTAGATAAAAACATGGCTGTAAAAGATTCACATAACCTCTCAGATAAACTAGAAGCACTTATTAGACGAGAATACGGCCCATGCAGCTTAGACATACATTTTGACCCTTGCGGCAGAGAATGTAATGTATGTCTTCTGCCATGTAAAAAAAAGTCATAAGTATTCTAGGTCGCCGCTTAAAACCCTACATGTTTTTCCATCGACTTCTAAAATAAGAGTGCCATCTTCATCCATATTTTTAACAACGCCTTGTATACTTTTTGTTCC
>JBFYMH010000061.1:0-4656 GCA_041305005.1 Thermoplasmatales archaeon
AGTTCTTCCAAACGCGGGCTAGATCATGATCAAGTGTACCAGTAGTTGTGATAACAACATCAAAAAGCTTCCTTTTCAAAAGTTCTTTTATAACACCTCTGGTGCCAGTAGAGCATATACACGCTGGGAAAGAAAGAAATTTAATGCAATCTTTTTCTTTAACCATTTTCTCAATGATGTCAACGCCAACAGCCACTTTCTTTGCAGAAAACCCACCAGAATCATAAAACTCTTTTATCAACTCATTGGAATTCATACCTTTTTTCAATTGGATGTCTCTTACTGGTTTTTCTTTCATAATATTTTTCACCTTAATGCACAGCTAATGCGCCGTAGCCAACACAGGAGCTACCAGGTTGCACCTCATAGGAGGTCCCATATTTAAGCAATTCTGCCTTTTTAGCACCCAGTATCTTTGTTGCAACAAGCATAGCCGCCACAGGACCATAACCACACATAGTGATATCGTTTTGGTATACAGTATCGATAAGGCCTTTAGGATCTAAATCTAGTATCTTTTTTATTGCGTTTTTATCCTGTTTATCTGTGTACTCATCAACTCTCATACCCTTTGGCGGCATACTCATATAGTTAAAGCCGGCGTGAGAAAAATCGCTGCTTGCAATAATCGCTGTTTTACCACCAATTTTTTTTATGGCATCTGATAAGATTTCACCAACTTCTTTAGATGTCTCAAAATCCTGCATAGCCATGCAGATTGGTACAAAACCAAATTTTTTAGTTCCAGCAGTGAACTGCAGAAAAGGTAGTTGAACCTCTATGCTGTGTTCATATGCATGCGCGCTATCATCCCTGTCTATTATGCCCTTGCAAATATGTTTTGCAAGCACGTCATTTATAGGTACTCTGCCAAAAGGAGTTTCCCATATGCCCTCCGTCATAGCTGAAACACCGGATCCTTGGCCGGTGTGGTTAGGACCAAGAATGATAAACGTATCAGCGAAACCATTTTTTGAAAGATAATAATAAGAATGGGCAGCTATAGCACCAGAATAAACATAACCAGCATGAGGCACAACCAATCCTAAAAAGTTTTTATTTCCTTCGGCAAACTTTGGTAGACTTCCAGGCCCTCGTTTATCCAGAAAACATTCTTTTATGCTTTCTTCGAGATCTTGTTTGTCGCACTCGTAGAACTGGCCTGCTACAACAGCTTTTCTAATTTTCTCCAAACTTACTCGCCCCAAACAAATTATATCATGAAATTACACATTAAACTTATCCGCAAAAAGTATAAATACAGTTGATTAATTCGGTTCTAAGATTTAGGGGGTTCCAATGGAGACAGTATGCCATATAGAAATAATAAAAGATGGGCGAGACTTCGTAGCTAGAGTCCACCTTGCAAACGGTTCAATAAAAGAATATCGCCATCATATATTTGAAGATGTTCTAACAGAGATGGTTATAGACATACAGGAAGAATTAGCTGAAACATAAAACTTCTTTTATTAATTTATTTTTTTACAATAAAATTATATTTTTCATTAAGCCGGGGACTGCATAGAAGACCATACTAATACGATTATCATTACTGCGATTGCTGCGTACATTATATACACGTATCTCTTCCTTTTTTTCAGTATGCCCTGATATTTTTGTTTGCATTCATCTGAACAAAGTGTTTCTTCAACTGGAACCGCTTTACCACACATCTGACAATGTGTATGCTGCGCTATTTTTTCTACCATATCTTATCACCCTATCAATAATACAATCAATATGAAATACTTTTCCTAAATATTTTTTATGACAACCTTGCCATCTACAACATCTATGTTTATCAAAGCAGTTATCTTTACATCGTATTCATCTTGTATTTTCTCTGCCACGTTTCCCTTGTCTATAGCTATGAAAATACCTTTTACTTCCACGCTCATTTTTCTAAATACCGATAGAACCGCCTTAATTGTACCGCCTGTGCTGAGCACATCATCAACAATAACAATCTTATCCCCTTTTTTCAGACCGTTTATGTAAAGCTTTGATTTAGAGTAGCCTGTAACTTGTTCTACGCTAACCTCATCAGGTAAACCATAGGATCTCTTCCTAATAATTGTGAAAGGTATTCTCATGCTCAACGATAACGCTGATGCAAGAGGTATTCCCATGGCCTCCATCGTTACAATCCTGTCGATTTTACCACATTTTTTTATTAGTTTCTCCATCTCTTTTGATACTTCGTCCAGTAAATCTGGTTTAATATATGGTAAGCCGTCGGTTATGGGGTGTATAACATAATCGTAATCGCCTTTTTTTATAACAGGCGCCTCAAATACAGATTTTTTAAGTAGTTCTAAACTCATATTTCTCCAACCTCCTCACAAACTTTTTTCAAATCAGGTATAAAATCATCTATAACCTTTTTTGTCACATGAGGCATTAAAACGATACGGATGCAGGATATCTTATCCATTTTATTAACCTTCCATCCATGCTCAGTTAGTTTATTTATCACTGTTGCAGGTTTTTTCATTTTAACTCCGATAACATTCATAACAGGTCTTGTAACTAATTTAAGTCCCATGTCCTCTATTTTCTGCTGGGTATAGTATGTGGTTTCCATGCATCTTTTAACCAAATCCTTGTAGCCTTCTTTACCAAGATATCTTATTACTGCGTATGCTGCGGCAACAGGTCCGCCCGATCTGGTACCTAGAACGCCGCTCTGGCTCTCACTGCTAACGCAATTGGATTCCACACTTATCTCATTAATCCATTTTTTGTTTCTAACAATAAGTGCCCCAAGTGGTATGGCCGAATAGCCCATTTTATGGGCGTCTATCGATAGTGTATTAACGCCTTTTAGTTTAAAATCAAAATCAGGTACATCATAGTCTAGCTGTTTTAAAAAAGGGATTACAAAACCACCAAAAGCAGCATCAACATGTAAAAAAACATTTTCGTCAAGGCATATATCGCTCAACTCTGGTATTGGATCTATTGTTCCAAGCTCTGTAGAACCAGCTATGCCAACAACAGCAGCGGTATTTTTACCTATCTTCTCTTTTAACTTAGTTGTGTCAACAAAATAATCTTTGGTTAAAGGCAGGGTTACAAGCTTCATGTCCATAAGTGATGCTATCTTCTGGAAAGAAAAATGGGCGCTTCTGGGTATTATGATTTCTTTTTTGTTTGTTAGTTGTTTAGCAAGCCACATAGCATTTATGTTTCCTTCTGTACCGCCACTAACTATCTGCCCACCCGCATCTTTAGGTGCATTTAACAAATTAGAGATGAATGAGAGTAGTTTTGTTTCTATATCCCTTGTACCAGGGAAAAGTTCAGGGTCTCCAAGGTTAGTTTCTAAAAATTTGAAATAAGCCTCCTTTGCAATGGGATGTGGTTGGGTACACATGGAGCCAAGTATACGTCCGCTGGCGAAAGTAAAATCCCTGGTTCTATATTTATCCATTTCTTTTAATATTATTTCGTGTTTTTTCTTGTTATATTTTTCGTTCTGCATCTTATTCCAGGGTAATACATCACAGTTCAAAAATATTTCAATTTACCATCACATTTTAATATTAGATAATGTATTTTGGTCTCATGATTGAAAAAACCCCTGACATGAAGGCAGACGAGATTACGTCTTTTCTGAAACTACCTGTTTACACACGTGAAGGAGTATACGTTGGGCATGTTAAAAACATCTTCTTAGATATGGATGAGAAACGCATAAGCAGCCTGCTTGTAACAAACACAAACCCTGTTCTCGTAGAGGGTAATGTAGATGTTGCTGTTCCATATAGATGGGTTAACTCTGTTGGCGATATAATCATCTTATCTTATTTCCCGCCAAGGGTAGCTGCTCCTAAGAAGAAAAAAGAAGTAAAAACAGAAAAAACCGAAGATAAACAAGATAGTTCAGAGATCGACGTTGTTCAATAAAGAACTGTTGCCTAATATCGATTATATTTGTTTAATCTAAAACTTTTAGAGTGAAGACCGTCTCTTAAAATAATTATCCGACCTTATTTTTTTCAACCAGTTTTTCTAAGACACTATAACCTTTAACTGCATCTTTTTTGTGCAAAATAAAGGTTAGTTCTGTATTTGTTGATACTATCTCGAAGATATTGATGTTTTCCCAAGCAAGATTTCTGACAACATTGTAAATGACTCCGGGAGTGTAGAGATAATTCTTTGAATACGTGAGAGTTAGACATACTAGATTTTTTTCCAAATTTAGTATTTTTTCTCCCTTTAGTATATAAAGTAATTTTTCTCTGTATCTATCGTTGGTAACTACACTGACCTCGTGTCCCCCATGTATTATATTAAGGATGTCGCCTTTTTCAAAATCTACGACATCATACAAACTTTTTAGTTTTTTTAACAGTGAAGAAGATCTAAGTAGTGCAATATCACAGACATCTGTTTTTAATATTATTTCTGATGAATAATCAAAATTTACTTCCTTATGTTTTTCTTTAATAGCGTCTGTGTATCGTCTCAGCGCCATTACTATCGCATGTGTTTTAACTTTTTTTCCTAGTTCTTTTTCTATCTCTGGTTTTAGTTGTTCTGCTAGAGGCCCATAGGAAACGATTCCTTTGCTCATTGGCTCTTGTATGAATATCTTGTCATCTACCAATTTTTGTACTATGTGACTTATTGTTACCATAACAAACA
>JBFYMH010000062.1:0-7383 GCA_041305005.1 Thermoplasmatales archaeon
CCAACACCTGCTATCAAAGCCAACAGAGAAATCAGGGTATAAACGTTGAATTTTCTTATGTTGAATTTTATCATATTTTTTCCACCTTTTATACACTATTTACAGTCAATGGGAGCACTGGGATTTGAACCCAGATCGACGGGTCTCTTCTAGGTCATCGCTCCAGTTATTCATCACAAAGTCAGATGACCCTCTTTTAATCATACCTAACTGGAGCCCGTAATGATGCCGGGTTACACCATGCTCCCATTAAATAAGCCTCTACTTCTTTCTAGCTCGCTTCTCGCGTCTCATTCGTTTCTTTCGCCATTTCCATCGCATCTTATGGCGTTTTTTCCATGCGCGTGAACCACGTTTCATCTTGTTTTGCCTCTGATTTAATAGTTTGCCCTAAACGGGTACGTATATTTAATAATTTAGGAAATTATTTTTTAAAAATCATTCAGCAGGTTTCTCATCCATCCAGATGTATTTGCATCTTGTGCAATACCAGCCAATTGAGACCCAATGTTGTTTACCATACTTTGGGTTTATATGTCTGTATAGTCTAACAAAACCTAGGTTGCATTTAGGACATTTTTCGTTAAAAGAATCCTTATACTTATCCTCAGAAATCTTGTAGATTAATGTATCAGAAACCACCTTGTATGTGTAACCACATTCTGTGCAATGCCAGGCTATAGGCAACCATTTTCTTTTTCCCTCTACGCTTTTGTTTTGGTAGAGTTTTACTGCCTTGGAGCTGCACTCAGGACATTTCTTCCTTATACCTTTTCACCACCACTAAATCATTAATCCTTTTTTATACATGGGATTCTTACTATAAATTTGCTACCCTTGCCAAGTTTACTCTCAGCCCATATCTTCCCATTATGTTTACCAACAATCTCTTTACATATAAACAACCCTAAGCCGACACCCTCGTTTTTACGATCAGGGCCGGTATATGCCTGATAGAACTTGTTGAATATCTTCTGCACCTCATCATCTGATATACCTATTCCTGTGTCCTCCACATAGATTTTAACATGATCTTTATCCTCTTCAGCACGAATAGTTATAGACCCATTGTCAGTGAACTTAAGAGCATTAACAAGTAGATTTTTGAAAACCTGCGATAAGCGATTCCTATCGCCCATTATACCAGGTAGATCCTTTGGTATCTTGGCTATAAAATCGAGATGTTTACCAGTAACAGCAGGCTTCATATCTTCAACAAGTTCATTGAGTATTTCAAACGTATCAAGCTTCTCCATTTCAAACCTCATTGTGTCACTATCGAGCCTTGAAACATCCAAGATGTCACCAACAAGTTTTAGCAGGCGCTCAGAATTCCTAAGACTAATCTTAGCCCAATTTTTAACTTTCTCACTAGCTTCTTCATCATGGATGATAAGATCAAGATAACCTTTTATTGGAGTCACCGGTGACTTAAGCTCATGAGCAGCAATGTTCATAAACTCAGTTTTAAGTCGCTCGGATTTCTTTAACTCATCCTCTATTCTCTTCCGCTCTGTTATATCCCTGATGGTAGCAACAACACCAGCAAACTCCTCATTCTTCTTCAAAGGAGCAATATTAACTTCTATGGGGATACTACTGCCTTCAGCGTCAACGAGTTCCAACTCGATGTTCTCAATTTTTTCATCTTCGCGTCTAACATCAATAAAAGCCTGCTGGAAAGCATAAATCGAATCATTTGATAGGTAATCCCTAAATGGAGTGGCAAGAGTCTGACTTTTACGCCTACCGCACATCTTCTCAAAAGAGGGGTTAACATAAGTCAAACGACCAAGAGAATCAATAGTCAAAACACCATCAGCAGATGTCTCAGCAAGTACTCGGTATCTTTCCTCCAGTTTGACTAACTCATCCCATGCCCTCTGGCGCTGAGTCACATCTTTACCTTTAATGAGAATGCCCCTGATTTCTCCGTCCTCAGTTGATATAACATCGTTTGAAAACAAAAACCTGTAACTTGTGCCACCTTTCGTTAAAAGATCACTTTCATAATCGTTGATTTTCTCACCGCAAATAACCTTCTCGATGGCCTCACGATGCCTCTTTATACCTTCTGGTGAAAAAATACCATTTATATTATAAAATGACTTGCCGATAATCTTCTCTTTATTCAAACCCAAGATATTCAAAGCCACTTTATTCATATCCATAACTCTTCCATCGACATCGAGATACAACAAAAAGTCACCGGCCGCATCAAAAATTTCCCTGAACTTTTTCTCAGAATCAATAAGCTCCTTCTCGATTTTCTCCATCTCGCGCTTCTCACGCAAATCCCTTAAAATAAGAAGATCACCTAGAATCTTGTTATCCTCAAGCAATGGGTTTGCATTTATCTCAACAGGAACAACTTCCCCATTTTTCGCAATAAACTCGACCTCGAAGGGTTTAGTTTTCTCGCCATTCATGCGCTTGTTGAAATCATCTAAAATTCTGTGAACATCGCACTCTTTTATAAGCCCTGATTTAACAAAATTGTTTCCTATGAGATTCTTTTTAGTATAGCCTAACAACTTTGTAACACGCTGATTAATATCGGAAAAAAACCCTTTTTTATCAAGTATAATAATTGGATAAATAGAAGTGTCAAATAAATTTTTATATCTCTTCTCAGACCTCCTAACCTCATCATCAGCTCTTTTTAAATCAGTAATATCCCTGGAGATACCCATTGTACCGATAACATTTCCATTATCATCAAATCTAGGTATCTTAGTAACAGAAACCCAATGTTCAACGTCATCAACATCCCTAGTTTTTTCTATTTTATTTATAATGGGCTTACCTGTGTCAATTATCTTATCATCGTCGTCGTGGATGTTCCTGGCAACTTTATCAGTTAAAAAATCAAAATCTGTTTTACCAATCATATCGTCAGGTTTAACATTAGAATGCATGGCCTTTGCTTTGTTGACCTTCACAAATCTATTTTTATCATCCTTGAAATAGATGGAATCAGGGATGTTATCCAAAAGAGATTGCAACAAGTTATGTTCATAAGCCAAAGCCCTCTCAATTTTTTTCTGTTCAGTGATATCTTTTATGACACCAATTGAACCAACAATTTTGTCATTGAAATCCTTCAGAATACTAAGAGAAATATCAACATCAATCAACTCATTATTCTTGTTATACATCCTGGTTTCAAGATGATGCTGCATCCCTTTTTGCCTAACGTTCTCAGCACGTATCTTTTTCCATTCCTCTGGAGGATAAAGTAAAATAACAGGTTTCATGTACAAATCATCTTGGCCCATGCCAAGGAGATTCTCTGCGTATTTATTCCAGGATATTATTCGCTCTTTATCATCAGTCAAAGTAATTGCTACAGCAGAGTTTTCAAAAATCGTCCTATATTTCTCCTCAGATTCAACCAGTTCTCTTTGAATTTTCTTTTGCTCTGTTACATCCTTTATAATGCCAACAGAACCAACTATTTTCCCTTCAGCTCCTTTCAGAGTACACAATGATATTTCGACATCAAGATATCCACCGCCATTCTTGATCATCCTTGTTTCCATTCTGTACTTTATGCCTTTTTTCCTGATATCCTCCGCACGTATCCTCTGCCATTCATCAGGTGGATAAAGCGAGCTGACAGGTTTCATGAACAAATCAGCCTCATCCATATTCAGCAGTTCTTCAGTATATTTGTTCCATGAGACAATGCGCTCTTTTTCATCAGCTAAGGTTATAGCAATGGCATAGTTTTCAAAAATCGTCCTATACTTTTCTTCAGGAGTCCCAAGCTCAAGGTCCTTTCTAGCTTTTTTTTCTTTATAGCCTGACATGTAGATTGTTTTCTCAGATTCGTTGCCTTGTGGTTCCTGTAACGTGTTGATCGCTGAAAACGCCTCATGCATTTGGCTACAAATCTTGCCGAGTTTTTCCTCTTCTCTGAGCTCCTTGACTATGTCGGGCTTATCCCTCATAAATGATAAAACCCCCTCAGAGAAATTCCTATCAGAAAAATATTATCAACTAAACTACAGGCTATTTTGCATCCCATCTTCATACCCGTTTGTCGAAGAATGAAATACATTTTTACTATATTAAATCTATTTATGTTCTAAAAACTTAAAAAATAAACGGGCGTGGCGGGATTCGAACCCGCGACCACCGACTTAGAAGGCCGGTGCCATATCCGGTCTAGGCCACACGCCCAACTCCTTTTAACTAAAGCAAACCTGGAAAACTGTATTAGATAAAAATTGATAAAACTATGGGAAAAAAGTAAAAGGTGTTTTTTTTTACTCGTAAGGCGCAGTATCCTGTAGTAAATCAACATGCGTCAGAATCATACGTCTGCAACAATACCTATCCACGCCGAGATCATCAAGGATTTGCTTAGGTGTCTCCTTAGGTTTATCACCAGCTTTAACAGCCTTGTCATAAGCCTCTTTCCTAGCTTTATACTGCTCGTAAACCTCACCAATTACTTTTCCGCATGTGAAACATCTAACAGGTATTATCATAACACATCACCTATACGATTTCTGTCTTTTCTTTCTTGCACCACGACCAAGTTGTTTCTTGGCCTCTTTTCTTCTTGAGTCGCTAACAAGCAAATCTCTACCGTAATCCAAAAATGCAAGCTTCAGATTCGGGTCACTACTATACTCAATTAAACCCTGAGCTATGGCTGTACGAGCCGCACTAGCCTGGCCCATAAAACCGCCACCGCTTACTTCTACATCGATATCAACCTTATCAATATAATTTTCAGCTGCCCTGATGGCCTCCATTATCTTAAAACGAGCTATCTCAGGCTCATACAACTCAAGAGGTTTCCTGTTAATCCTAATCAAACCAGTGCCCTTCTGAACAGTAGCCCTCGCAACCGCAGTCTTCCTTTTGCCAGATGAGTTAACAACCTTCTTCACCATTAATAATTCGCTCCCAATGATTTTGAAATCTCATCGATAGTCATATACTCAACAAGTTGTTTTTTAGCTGTCTCAATAACCTCAAACTTCTGTCCCTCGAACTCCCTTGGGACACCAGCATAACATTTCAACCTTTTAAAAGCTGACCTGCCATGAGGGGTCTGATAAGGAATCATGCCCCTTATAGTTCGCTTAACAATCCTATCAGGCATACGAGGATAAAAAGCACCCTTACGATAAGTGCCCTGCTCTCTTTTATGTTTATACGCCTCTTTAAGAGACGATTTTTTACCTGATATAATCGCCTTCTCAGAATTCACAACAACTATCTCTTCGCCATTAAGCAAACGCTTAGCAACACTAGTACTCAAACGTCCAAGTGTAGCACCATTAGCATCAATAATCGTCACCATAACTCATCCCAATATCCTTATGTTTTCCCCTTTAGGGTTAGATTTCATCAGATCTTCAATCAACATATGTTTACCACCTGCTTTCTTAATCTTCTCCTGAGATTTCTCAGAAAAAGACCAGGCAGCAACAGAAACCTTTTTACTCAAATTACCAGACGACAACACCTTACCTGGAACCAGGGCTGTCTCGCCGTCATGAACGTATTTATCGATTTTATCAAGATTAACCTCTGGCCAGTTACCTGAAGGTTTTTCCAGCCTCAAAGCTATGTCTTTCCAGATGGGAATATCATTCTCAGATGAATTTTTCTTCAGATCCTGAATTAAAGCTAACAACCTAGGATTTGTCTTCTTAGTTTTTCTAGCCATACTCAAATTCCTCAAGATATGCGGATTGTAGTGAAAAGAGATGTTATTTATAATATTTGTGGGAGAAACCATTAAAAACAAATTATAAATAAGACCTCGCAATGAAAAAACTTATAGCAGTGTGCGGAAGTGACTCCGATGACCAAAACTTATCAGATTACGCTTTAGAGGTAGCAGAAAAAGTTGGTAGATTAGTCGCACAGAAAGGCGGCGTCCTCGCATGTGGTGGCAGAGGAGGCGTAATGAGATCAGCATGCAAAGGAGCAAAAGAAGAAAACGGTACCACAGTTGGGATAATGCCTAACTCAAAATATGAGGCTAACGAATTCGTAGACATAGCAATACAAACCAACCTGGGGAACATAAGAAACTTCCTAGTCGCAGGCTCTGCAGATGCAGTAATAGCAATAAGTGGCAGATGGGGAACCCTAAGCGAAATATCTTTTGCCATGATACTAAGCAAACCTCTGATCCTAATAAAAGGTACAGGTGGATGTGTTGATAAAATAATAAATGGCCTTATAATGCAGAACATAGAATCCAAATACTATGTTGCAAACTCGGCTGAAGAAGCAGTAGAAAAAGCATTTGAAATAATAAATAATTAAACTGCTCTGGGATAAAAATACTATGGTTGAATCGGTATCCAAAGACAAAAAACCTCTTGTTGGATTTTTTCCTCTTTTTTATAACCTCGCTGAGACAGGTCGCGCGGTAATGATAGCAAAAAGATATATGGAACTAGGTGGCGAAGCGATTTTTTTTAGTCATGGTGGGCAATATGAATATCTAGCGGAAAATATCGGATGTAAAGTAGTTCGTGTAAATCCAATATATACAGAGGAGTTTATAGACTTTCTCTGGAAATCCTCGCGATTAGAAACATTTAAAAACCCTTTTTCAAAAAAAAATTTAATGGAGCACGTAGGCGAAGAGGTTTCAGCATATGAGAAGACAGGAATAAAAATGATAGTTTCCACTAACAATTTTCCATGCATACTCTCAGCAAGATTTATGAAAATACCTCTTGTTTGTGTAACACCTAAAGGCTATACAAGATTTACCTATTACCCTGATGATGCTGAATTTTTTTTTACTCGGATATTGCCTAGTCGACTAAAACTAAAAATTCTAAACTGGTATGCCCTTAATTCCAAACGTTATGTTCGTCCATTTGCAAAAGTTGCAAAAAAATACAACATCGCCCCACCAAAAAATGAATACGATCTCAATAGAGGGGATTACACATTATACACAGATTTTAAGGAAATGCTTGATACAGATAAATCTAAATTATATCCAAATGAGCATTATGTTGGGCCGATCTTTTTTGATGAACTTTTCGTTCAAAATTTAAGTAAAGAAGATACATCTAAAGACGATGATATCTATAAACATCTTAAAAAAAATGGAAGATCAATTCTTGTTTCTCTTGGTAGCTCTGGAACAAAAAAAATTTTTCTACAAATACTTAATGCATTAAATAAAACTAATTACAATGTTATAGCATTGTACACCTCCATATTGCAAGAGAATGAATTGCCTATTGTAAACGATAATATTCTACTTAAAAAATTTGTTTTATCTATCGAAAAAGTTAACAAAATGGTTGATTTGGCTGTTATTCATGGTGGTCAGGGTACGGTTTATACTGCTGCTTATGCTGGTAAGCCTGTTATTGGTTTTCCAATGCA
>JBFYMH010000063.1:0-5702 GCA_041305005.1 Thermoplasmatales archaeon
CATATCACAATCATCACAAAGTAGATACAAGAATAGCACGCATATTCAATACATACGGACCTCGGATGCGAGCTGGTGACGGAAGAGTAGTGCCAAATTTCATAAATCAGGCACTGAAAAATGAGGACATTACCGTTTATGGTGATGGATCACAAACACGTTCATTCTGTTATGTATCTGATCTTATAGAAGGGATATATAGATTGATGATGTCAGATTTTGTGGAGCCTGTGAATCTGGGTAATCCGGATGAAATGAGTGTGCTGGAATTCGCTGAAATGATTATTAAAATCATTGGTAGTGATTCCAATATCGTTTTTAAGGATTTGCCTGTGGACGATCCTAAGGTTCGAAGACCAGATATTGGCAGAGCAAAAGAAGTTTTGGGATGGGAGCCAGTTGTAGACCTGAATGAAGGGCTTGAACATACGATAAAAAGTTTCAGTGGAAAGTAAGGAAAGTGATTTGATGAAGACATCTTTAATTCTTCCGGCATGGAATGAGGAAGAAGCATTACCTTTAGTTATTAAAGAATATATTGACAAAGTCGATGAGATTATTGTTGTAGATGATGGCTCTTCAGATGATACTTATAATGTTGCTAAAAACTGCGGCGTTGTTGTTTACAAGCACGAGGTAAATAAAGGAAAAGTATCAGCATTGCGCACGGGTGTGGCGCATTCTACTGGAGATATAATTATTTTTTCAGATGCTGATTGTACTTATCCGGCAGAATATGTACCTCTATTTGTCAATGAGATCGAAAAAGGTGCAGACCTTGTACTGGGCTCCAGGTTTATGAATGGAATTAATAATATGCCTTTCCTGAATATGATTGGAAATAGGTTATTTTCGCTTCTGGCAGCATATATCAGTTGTATTAATATCACCGATGGTCAGACTGGTTACAGGGCTTTTAAAAAGGAATATTTTGAGAAATTAGATGTGCGTGCTGTGAGTCTGGAATATGAAACTAAAATGACGGTCAGAGCCGCAAAACTTGGTTACAGGATAGTGGAAATCCCTATCAAGTATCGCAGCAGGGTTGGTACCTCTAAACTCAGACCAATAAGAGACGGCGCTAAAATGTTTAGAGGTTTAATGTCGATCGCTTATCGTGAGACATCTCTGATAGCAAAGACAATTATGTTTCCGAGTATATTTTTTATTATTTTAGGTGTTTTTTTTGGAGTAACTTCATTATATGAAAAAATAATGTTTGGTATTCTGCAGCATGCGTATTACCCTTTGCTCACGTTATTGTTCATTTTTATTGCAATACAATTGATTTCCATTGGGTTTATCATGGATTACTTAACTAAGAAATTAGATCGCATAGAAGAAAAACTGTGGAAAAATTAATATGTCATCCACAAAACAATATGTCAAACATATTATTTCATTCATTTTTGGACTGTGTATTTTAGGGGCCATGATTTACTATGGAAATGTAGATCACTTTTTTCTCTTAATATCTACAATGTCTAAAAAAATATTTGCACTCGCTATATTCATTTACTCGATTTCATGGGTTTTGAGGGTTTTTAGGTTACAATATGTAACTGCTCACTTCAAAGCAAACATTAAGTTAAAAGATCTATTTTTATTACACATTTCAAGTTATGCACTCAATGTGCTACTTCCAGCTAAAATAGGGGATATAGCTAATGTTCTCTATTTGAAATTGTATGGTATGAAAATTGAGGAGTCTCTCGCTTCAATTGTGTTCACCAGGATATTGGATCTAATTGCTGCAGGAGTGTTTGCAATGTCCTTTATATTTATTGGGTTCAAAGTACCAATCATCAATAAATATGCATCATTGTTGATAGGGGGTTGCTTAATTCTTTTCATAGGAATGATATCTTTCAAGAAAATGTCCCTGTTTTCCCGTATTTTAAACATTATTGAAAAAAAGATCACACTTAAATTTACAAAAAGTTTCATAGCTATTGGAAAAGGAATGCATGTTGGTCTAATTAATTTGTTTTCTAGTCCTCTATTGCTAGGTAAGTCTGTTCTATTATCGTTATTTATCTGGTTTTTTGAAATATTCACTCTTTATTTCATAGCTTTAAGCATGAATATTTCTGTGCCGATATTATTTATGATATTTGGAGTTGCACTTGCCAATATTGCCAAGATAATTCCTGCTACTCCTGGTGGAATTGGTCTTTACGAAGGAATTATAGTTGCTGTATTTTCAGCAGCAAATGTTGGATACAATGATGCCTTAGCAATAGCTGTGTTAGACCATCTTGTGAAAAACTTATACATATTATTGATTGGCATACCTGCCACTTCAGTGATAGGATTTGATACAGTTAAGTATTTAAAAACGGACTTGAAGAATTTGTGAGGGATATGTGGATGGATCATAAAAAAGTCAGATTATATGCGATCATAATAATGTTGTACACAGTTATTTCATTGATCGTAACGTATCCTTTTATTTTAAATATCGAGAATAACTTAGTCCTTGGTGATCCATCACTTAATGCATGGATACTTGCATGGGATGTCCATAGTATTTTAACAGATCCTATGCATCTGTTTGATGCCAATTCATTTTATCCATTTGTTGACAATAGCCTGGCTTTCAGTGAGCATTTGTTTGCAAATATTTTCATTGCACTACCAATAATTGTAGCAACAGACAATCCTGTTCTATCGTATAATATTATTTTTATTTTATCCTTTATTCTTTCGGGATTTGGAATGTTCTTACTAGCAGACAACTATATGAATGATAAATATTCAGCATTTTTGGCGGGTATTATTTTTGCTTTCTGTACTTACAGGTTTGCTCATCTTGGACATCTACAATTGCTCACTGCACAATGGATGCCATTTTCGTTATTATACTTGGATAAGTTCTTGCATAAAACGACATATACTAATTTATTTTTATTACTCATATTTTTTGTATTGCAAGTTTTATCATCGTGGTATTATGCATTTTACATCACAATTGCATTGGGTCTATATTTTATTTATTTTTCAATATTTAATCTGTCCATCAGAAATACAGTCTTACATGACTTCGATTTTCATTTAAAATCTGTGGTTTTTGCAATACTTTGCATGATAATTATTTTGCCCTTCAGTCTGCCATATATTCAAGTACAACATGAATATGGGTTTACCCGGTCAATGGAGGAAGTAGATTTTAACTCTGCCGATGTCATGGATTATTTCCTTACCTCACCCCATAATGTATTATATGGAAAATTATCACATCCTTACCAGGAAAGCCGAAACTGGGGAGAACATTCTCTTTTTCCAGGGTTTTTAGTTGTTATACTATCACTGATCGGTTTATTCCGTTTGTCTAAAAGGAGTTCATCGGGACCATTAGATATTAAATTTTATACTGGTGGAAGAATACAGAATTTTTATGTTATTCTTGCCTTCTGTGCCTTTTTCTTAACACTTGGCTCTAAACTTCATTTTTTCGGTAATATCATTGATCTACATTTACCTTACTATTATTTATACAATTATTTGCCAGGTTTTGATTCAATGAGGGTTCCTTCAAGGCTAAATATCGTTGTTATGCTCTCACTTTCTGTTTTGGCAGGATATGGTTTGCATAAATTACTAAATTATAAAAGCAGTACTTTGAAGATCCTCATAACATTGTTGTTTTCAATAGTGATCATTTTTGAATCCTATGTCCCATTTGTTGTTGCTATTACTCCAGCAGGTGATGACATACCAGATGTTTATAAATGGTTATCTAATGAATCTGGTGACTTTGCAATTGTAGAACTACCAACTGGTAATATAAGTGCTAATAGTTTAGATCATGATACAAGATATATGTATTATTCAACATATCACTGGAAAAAACTAGTGAATGGATATAGTGGTTTTTTTCCACCCAAGTATTTTGAGCTTTTAAAAAAATTACATGCTTTTCCTTCAAATGAATCAATTCATATCCTAAAAAGCTTGAAGATTAAATATATAATCATTCACTCAGGAAATCTCGATCAGCATCGATGGAATGATATGAAAAATGAAATTGATAACAACTATAAAGATTTAAAATTAGCAAAGGTTTTTGATCAGGATTATGTTTATGAAGTTGATTTCAATAGATCAGAACCTGCTCCAATTCATATTGATCTTGTGGCTGTTTCAATGCCAAACATAGTTCAAAAAGAAGAAACTTACCGTAGTTCAGCTATATTCTTCAATTATGGCAGTGCAGACTATATCAGTGAACCATATGAAAATATAGAAACATCAATAGAATTTAGTTACAATAGCAGTACTTATGATTTAGATGAATCAACCAGTATGCTTCCATTGATACTTCAATCTAAATCCTTTACGTATGTTGATTTTAATGTAGAAATACCAAAAACAACCGGAAAGTATGATATATTGATAACTATTTCTGACGACTCACACAATTTAACAAGATCTTTTAAGCATTCTATCCATGTAGTTGATTATTTGGATGACAGTATCTCTTCAAATTCTGTACATGCAGAATATTTAGATTATAATATTCCTTCAACGGTTCCAGCTGGCAGTAAATTTAGAGTATCTGTTAATGCTTTGAACGATGGGCATTCTTTGTGGCGATCCAAAGTTTCAACAGCAGAGCCAATAGGCACAGTGTATTTAGGTAGCAGGTGGTTAAAGGATGGAAATGAACCGTGGATAAGTGAACGAGCTCTTTTACCATCTGATGTTTCACCTGGACAAAATACAACGGTTGAAATGGAAATAACTGCACCGCCATACTCAAATGACTATGTGCTTGAACTTGATCTTGTGAATGAAGGGATCACCTGGTTTGGATCGCAATGTGTAAAGACAATACGGCAGAATATTACAATTACTTGATATGCAATACTATCGAGTCTATCTTTATCTTCTTTACTTCGCCACTTTTTCCATCAGGTCTAGGTACTTATTCTCTATGTTTTTCCAACTGTAATTCTCATCTACAAATTCCCTGCCCCTATTGCCAAGCTGATCTCTTAAAAGCTCATCAGCAAGCAATAGATCAAGACATTCTCTGAACTCTTCGTAATTCTCATACCACAGGCCGGCATTGCTTCGGATACACTGTCCTTTGAGTACCTCACACTGCCCATTGACGAGAACAGGTTTTTTACAGTGCCATGCTTCCAGTAGTACCATAGATAAACTCTCGTATTTAGATGGCATAATAAGTATTTCTGAGGCTTTAAGAGCATTATATTTATCCTGTTCAGTAACAAACCCTAAACATATAATATCCGGATGTTTAGGTATTTTCATTACAGGATTTCCAAGTAAAATAAGTTTAAGTTCAGATCCTGTTTCATTTTTAAACTTTAAAAAGTACTCGAATAACTGCTTGCAACCTTTCGATTCATCAATTCTTCCGACATAGATTAAAAAGTTATCAAAATTATATTTCTCTATAAAGTCATTTTCATTGATATCCTTTGGTATATCAATGCCAATACCCACAATATCAGAAAGTATGCCTTCATTTTTGAATTTCGAGTTTAGAAAACTTTTTTCCTCTTCAGTATTGTAAATTATAGCCTGTGGAATATTAAATAGTGACTTGAATATCGATAGATATATTGGCGGTTCATCATGAGCAGTTGGTACTAATATCGCTTTATCTTTCACAAGAGGTAAACCAAAAAAAGTAGTACAATACAAGTATGTAAAAAAGATAAAATAATCAT
>JBFYMH010000064.1:0-7905 GCA_041305005.1 Thermoplasmatales archaeon
CGTTAAACGAAAAAGCAGTACCATTATAAATTACAGAACCAGCACCTCTCGCCCAGTGTTCGACAGTATTCTGTTCTACAACTGTTTTGTTATTACCATCATTGGTCCAATTAAGATTTATTTGTGTTCTATTAATCGAAGAAGCAATAAATCCGGTTGGTTCATTTGGTGCTGCTATTATCACAGGAACATAGACAACAAAAAATGCACTTAGAATCAACATGAATGCTATATACACACCCATGAGTTTACTTGCTCCAAATAATTTACTTTTCCTTTTGTTTTTCATATTATCTCTCCTTAAGTTTCTAATTATAAATAACAAACTACATCCCGCTCAAATATATTAGATTCTATCCCTCAACACCAATATTGTGTTAAGAGGTGAAACAGGCATTATTTTATAAAGATTATGATAAAATTTATGTCTAGGGGGTAAAATTCGTTTTTTTGCTAGTTGTCATCGGTAAAAATACATAATACGCATCATTGTCATTTTGTCAGATATGACTTTTTTTCATATTGTCGTTTTTACAAAGAATCTTTAAATATAGTAAATGCTAAACTTTACCACGTTAATTACTTACATGATAATATATAACGTGGTATGGTAGGATGAAAGGAAGAACACTAAGATCTGTATTACTAATTATTCTTCTCATATATCTACAAACAAACATTTTTAATTCGACACAGGCAAGCACAATAAACTCAGACGAACAAAATTACTTTATAATCAACAAAAAAGGAGAGGGCGACTATAAAACAATACAAGAGGCCGTAAACAACGCACCAGAAGATTCAACATTATACATAATGGCAGGAGTTTACAATGAAATACTCAATATTAAAAGTAGAATCAAACTAATAGGAGAAGATAAGGATAAAACTATAATAAATCCCATCTCTGAAGAAAATAAATACGCGATCTGCCTCGGGGCACCAGGAG
Organism: Thermoplasmatales archaeon; assembly: GCA_041305005.1. GTDB lineage: Archaea > Thermoplasmatota > E2 > DHVEG-1 > DHVEG-1 > JARYMC01. Next base: position 950 of record JBFYMH010000064.1, read on the forward strand.
TGATAATCAGCAACCTTAACATCACAAATGGGGCCCCAGGACTCTACACAACAGCAGTCCAAATATCAGCACCAGAGACAAAAATATCAAATTGTATCATACATGACACACCAATAGGAGTAGCGATATGGACATCTAACAACATAATAGAAAACTGCATATTTACTGGATGTTCAGATGAAGGAATAGCCTTACTAGGCAGTCAATACTCAAAATGTGACAACAACAAGATAACAAACTGCGCATTCTATAATAACTGCGATGGCATAGAGCTGCAATATTCATCAAATAATATCATATCATATTGTAAATTCTATGAAAACTCACACATGGGTATTGACGCCATAGCATCATCCAATAATGAAAACATAATATCAAACTGTGAAATCTATGACAACGCAGTAAACGGAATATATCTAGCTTCATCCTCAAATAATAAAATAACAGACTGTCTTATATCAAACAACAGAGATGGAAATGTAGTGATAACAAAAAATTCATATAACAACGAGATAACAAACTCAGAATTAGACATCATGTATAAAGAAAATAGCATTTTGGGAAGATTTTTTAATAGAATGTTAAACATAAAAAAGCAATATCGCGGTATTTTCACTAATTTTTAAAGAAAAGTATAAGTTCTAATAAAATATTCTAAGACTAAGTTACAGTGGAGAGTGAGAGATTTGCCTAAAGATGATAATATCAATATAAAACTTGAAATAAGCAAAGATAAAGATAACAATAAACTAGTTATCACAACCCGTTTTGACTCAAGCGCATCTAATTTTTTAAAAGACGAATATGGTTATATATGGATACCAACACAAGAAGAGATAAAATTCTTAAACGATGCATTTGAACTTATGCCAACTGGCAAAAGTAAGGCTAGCCCACCAGAAAAAAAGTCTACCAAAATCGTAGAAAAAGTACAAACATACAAACCTCAAGTCAAAGTTGAGGAAAAACTAGAAGAATCTTCGCCTTTCGAAAGAAAAACTGTTAGTTATGCGGAAAAAAAGGAGGACGAAACAGTATTTGAAGTGACCGGCGAAGAAACATCTGAAGAAATCCCAAGTAAAACAAGTAAGGATCATAATGAAGGTATTATTGTTAAAGCAGATGAAAAAGCTATAGAGCGAGCATTGAAAAAAGACCAAGATGAAGACGATACTATAAAAGAAGTGGACGAACAAACTATTATAGATAAGGTTCTAAGTCAGAAAAAGAAGGGAAAGTGGAATAGACCATCCCACTAAAATCTTAGATTATCTCTAGTTTTTTACCGAGTTTCTCAAATTTTTCTAAAGCAAAATCTAAATCTTTTTTTGTAAGTCCTGCGTTCATCATTACTCTTATCCTTGCTTTGTCTCTAGCAACCATTGGGAAAACAATAGGCAGCGCAAAAATACCTTCATCAAACAATGAATTAGATAATTCCTTTGCCTTACCTGAGTCGCCAACCATCACTGGAGTAATGGGCGTCTCGCTTTCGCCTGTGTTAAATCCCATTGATTTGAGTTCTTTTTTGAAATACTTGGTGTTGTCCCATAGATTCTTTACATGCTGTGGCTCTGTTTCAAGTACTTCTATCGCAGCAAGTTGTGCGCCTGAGACCGCAGGCGGATGAGAACCACTCAATAACCATGTCCTTGATTTGTTGTATGCAAAATTATATAGATCTTTACTTCCTGCAACAAGACCACCAACTACGCCAAATGCTTTACTGAATGTTCCCATTTCGACATCGATTTTTCCTTCGATACCAAAATGCGCACCGATACCTCGTCCATCCGGACCAATGACACCTTCTCCGTGGGCATCATCAACATAGGTCATTGCACCATATTCGTTTGCAAGTTTCACGATTTTATCCACTGGTGCAATGTCACCATCCATACTGAATACGCCGTCGGTTATTATGAGGATTCTTCTGTACTTTTTGTCAGAATCTTTTAACACCTTGTCAAGCTCACCCATATCTTTATGTTTATACACGGCACGATCTGCTTTGGAGAGTCTCACACCATCAATGATACTTCCATGGTTTAGTTCATCACTAATGATAACATCACCCTCGCCCGCAAGCTGTGGTATAAGACCAGCGTTAGCAGCAAAACCAGTTTGATATAAAAGAGCAGCTTCTGTGTGTTTGAATTTAGCAAGTTTCTTTTCCACATCAATATGAATTTTCATTGTACCGGCGATAGCCCTAACAGAACCAGAACCAGCACCGTATTTTTTTGCCGCATCTATCGCTCCTTTGATTAAGCGAGGATGATTGCTCAAATTAAGATAATTATTGGAGCAAAGCATCAGTATCTTTTTTCCATCTACTAAGGCATGAGGTGTTGATCCACTTTCTAATATGCGAAGTTTCCAATCAAGATTCTTATTTACCAGATCTTCATATTCTTCTTTTAAAAATGCTGCTGCGTTTCGATTCATAATACTTTTTCCCCCTTGTAACATAAGACACAATCCTGGGGACAGAAATCGAGAAACGATATTAAAAGTTATTGGTTTGTATACGCACAACCCTGCTGAGACGATAACCTATAACGACCATCATAAACTCCTTCTCAGCAAAAAGGTGATCTAAGTCTTTGTCACCTGTGTCGACCCTTATAAAAGGGGTGGAAACAAGCTTAGATGGTGTAGAAACCACGATAATGTTATCCAAACCAACTTTCCTTATCACGGCAGGACTAAGCTGAAGGTTACCCCTGCCAAGGATGAATCCCTGCGCCCCTATGGGACTTAGGATAACTTTAACCTTTGGATATTCTTCCAAAAGATTTAGGATCCCTTCTTCATTGATATCCTTATCAATCATTTTTTTGTTATAAACAGCATCTATACCAAGAAGTGTATTATCCAAACCTATCTTACGAGCAATATAATCAATAGTACCACCAGAGCCCATCAAAAAAAGAAAATCATCGTACTTTTTCATCTCATCAATGATATGTTCAGCAAGCTCATCCCTAACCGCGTCATCAGAAATCGACTCAAAAACAGTTTTACCAACCTGAACATAAGTAGGCTCCACTATGCCTTTAGCAACACCAAACAACTTAACCTTCCATTCACCTCTACGATAAAGTTCCTCATCCAAGTCCATCACATCAACATCGCCAACAGTGAGGCTGTGATTAACAAACTCATGAAGCATCTTAGCAACAGCGCGAGTGTTAACACCAAAAACACCAGAATGCATCTTAACACCAGCAGGGATACCAAGAACAGGAACTTTTTTGTCAACAACACAAAAAATATCCCTAATAGTACCATCACCACCACAGAAAAGAATCAAATCTACTTTTTTTTCCAAGAATATTTCGCAGGCTTTTTTTGTATCATCAGATGACGTATTTACACAACTGGGACTATAAACCATCTCAACATTTTTTATACCAACATTTTTTAGTTCATCAAAACCCATGGAACCAGAACACGTAAACCAACAAATAACATCTTTTTTTGTAGAATAATTAGACAAAAAGTCTCTTAGGGTTTCCTCTGCTTTATCGGGAGCCAAAGGTTTAGCACCGAGACTAACCGCTTCATTCAGAACATCATCTGTACCCTTTAGGCCTACTCGCCCACCCATGCCAGCAATAGGGTTAACTATAAAACCAACTTTCAAAACCATTTTATAATAAAAACAAAACTCGGTATTTAAACACTATAGTTCATCTAAAAAGAGTAATATTATAAAAAATAGAAGGATTGGCTGGCAAAAAACAGGCCAGCTTTTCCTAAGACACTAATTATTTATCTATTTCTTCTTTAGATAGGGAAGGCCAGTCCTTTTGTTAACACCAACGACATATCCGTTTGGTAAATCACAGGGTCTTCCACTCTTTGGTGTCTTCTTGCTGAAAAAATAAATTGTTTGGTTTCTCCCACCCTTCAACTTTACGTCTCTTGTATAAAGAGTCCATCCTTGATGTATATACGCCATAAATTTTACCTCCAAGATAGAGATATCTATAAAAGCATTTAAATTTTTCTTTATTTTCTTCCTGTTTTTAGTCCCTTATGCCTTCTTCGTTAACAGAAAAAACAGCTTCACCCTCAGGCAGATGCGGCGAATCAATCAAACGTGCAATCCTCTTAGGACCTTTACTCTTACGCAAATATATCCTATAAGTAGCGGTATGACCAACTATATGACCGCCTATAGGTCTCGTTGGATCACCAAAAAAAGCATCAGGTTTAGAAGACACCTGGTTTGTGACACAATTCACACCGTTATTAAGATCACCCCATCTTAAAAGATCGTGCATATGTCTATTGAGTTTCTGCTGTCTGTCAGCCAGTGTCCCTCTCCCAACGAACTCAGCACGGAAATGCGCAGTTAAAGAATCAACAACAAGTAGACGACCAGGTATCTCTCTGGAAAGCTCAGAAACCTTTTCAACTAAAAGCATCTGATGATTAGAGTTATATGCACGTGCAACATGAATTTTACTAAGCGTCTCATCAGGATCTAACTCGTATGCTTCAGCCATCTGAACTATACGCTCAGGCCTGAAAGTGTTTTCTGTATCTATAACAAAAGCATCACTATTAAGTCCGCCTTTATTTAACGGTAATTGTATTGTTACACATAGCTGATGAGCGATCTGTGTTTTAGATGAACCAAATTCACCAAAAAGCTCTGTTATAGCTTGTGTCTCGAAACCCCCACCAAGAAGCTCATCTAAAGTTTTGGAACCAGAGGTTAAATGACCGATTTTTGATCTTCTTTCAAGCAGAGCCGTACCTGTTTCGAATCTACCGACATCCGCTTCCTTCCTAGCTTTCAATATTATCTTAGATGCTGTTTGTTCACCAATTTCAGCTGCATCAGCAAGTTCTTTTGGGGAAGCCACAGCTATACTCATAAAATCAACATAGCCAGCTTCACGTAATTTTTCAGCAGTAGCAGGACCAACACCAGGTAAATCCTCTATTTTATCTTTCTCCATTAAAAACCCCTTAAACAAGGGGTAAGAAATAAACCTTTATAAAATTGTGGTATAGGATATTTAAACTATTATTGATTGAGCTAAACAATATTTTTTTTTCTTCCTACCATTATCCTATTCCTATCTATATTTATTGAAATCTTTACCACGTTAGAAACCAAGGATATCAGAGTTACACAATTGACCCTGGGGGTTCAAATCCCCTTCCCCTGCACTATTTATTATATCCATCTGATAAAAACTTTTCAGTTTGATATCCACATTTTTAAACTAACATATTATTGATTTTGTTTTGTCTTGTTATATATGCTTTGGTGTGCTATCATATATACTACATAGTATGTATAGGGTCATTGTAAGAGATTCCTCTTAGAGTCGAATAAACACGTGAATTTAAGGGGTATCTTTTGCATTATTATTTTATTTTTAACCTTTAATACTATCTCCAAAGGAAATACGGCTAATTATTTTTTATTTATAGTAATATTAAGCCTATACAACCCTCTTTTTAACGATATTCAAATCCCTTCCCCTGCATAAAACATATTGTTTATCTCAGAAATGGATATTTAAACTATTCTCATATTTCTAGTTAGCATTCTTATGGAAAACGAATACTATCCCTGGGGCGGTGATTTCACCGTTTGCAAAAATAACGGATGCGTAGCCGTAGTTCTACTTCAAATAAACTATACACCCTCACCCGATGTAGCTATATATGGGCCATTAAAAACAGAAAACATAGGAGTGGAAAAAATCGTTGCAAACATAATCTCTAACCCATATATCAGATATCTCGTAGTTTGCGGTGATGACATAAGGGGACACCGCTCAGGTTCATCCTTATTAGCATTACATAAATATGGTATAGACAAAAAGAATAGAATAATAAATGCACCTGGCGCGATACCATACATAGAAAACCTCAAAAAAGAAGCAATTGATCGGTTCTGTGCACAATTAAAAATAATAGACATGATAGGTATAAAAGACAAAAAAATGATAGATAACGCAATAAACGAATGCATAGCAAAAACACCCGGCTGTTTTGGGGAACCATACATAGCGATAAGGATTAAACCAGAAACAACAAAGATAGATGATAAAAGAGCATTGCATTCTAGAATAATAATAAATTATATGGATAAAGTTAAAAAAAGAGAGTGATAAATTATGTTTTCATTCACTAAAAAACAAGAAGTCCTTGATATATCTGGAATAAAAATAGGTGGACAACCTGGAGAACAGCCTACAGTTCTTTTTGGTGGTGCTTTCTTCAAAGGTATACCTGATTTCAAAAAAACAGAAAAAGACATACAAAACATGCTTGATTTAAGCAAAAAAACAGGAAACCCTAGCATACCAGATTTTTTTATAAAAAAAGAAGAAGACGTAGAAGATATCGTTGATTTTATTGAGCATATGTTACCAAAGAATCAACCTTTTTCAGTAGATATAATAGAACCAACTGTAAAAATAAAAGTTTTAGAACAATTGGATAAAAAAAATCTCCTAAATAGAACTATATACAACTCAATCCACATAGGCATAACTGAAAAAGAAAGAAAAGCGTTGAAACAACACACGCCAGATATGGCAATTATAGTGGCTTTTAACCCGAAAGATAAATCACCAGATGGCAAAATAGAGGTGTTGGAGAATGGCGCGCATCTAACAGACAAAGGTTTACTAGCGATAGCTGATGAACTAGGTATAAAAAAGGTACTTGTTGACACAGCAGCATTAGCACCAGGTGACAATAGTGGCGCAGCTATATCTGCCATACCAGTTATAAAAGAGGAATACGGTCTGCCTACGGGTTGTGCTATACATAATGTTGTTGAGAAATCAACATGGCTGAACAAATATTTTGAGTCTGCTAAAAAAACAGTTGATGTATCATCAAACGTGAATATCGTACTTTTCGGTGGAGATTTTGCTATTTTTGGTCCGATAGAAAACGCGGATCTTGTTTTTCCT
>JBFYMH010000065.1:0-7555 GCA_041305005.1 Thermoplasmatales archaeon
AAATATTTATAAACCTGCATTTAGTTTGCTACCCCAACTAAAATAAAGAGGAGGAGAAAAATTTATGGCAAAAAATATGATCGGAAAAATAGCAGTATGGGCATTTCTGATCGGAGCCTTAATAGCAGTAGTTATTGGACTTTGGCAAGCATACAACTTGCAAAACAATGAACTTCCTTTCCTTTACACCGAAAACGGTGTTTGGGTTGGATGGCTACTAGCTTTACTAGGTTTCGTCGTCGGATTGCTTGCATTCCTTGGAAAAGGAACAATTACAAAGAACGAAATACCCGGCTTCCTAACTGCAGGAATTGCCTTACTCGTTATGTATGCGGTCTTTAACCCTACTAGCTGGGCTATAGGCGGTGGCGATTTTTTGAAACCATGGCTAGGACCATTGCTCGTTGGAATTTCACTTCCACTTGCTATTTTCATCGCCCCGGCAGTTGGTATATTATCAATTAAAGCCGTATGGGATATTGGAAGAGACGTCTAAATCGTCTATCCAAAAATTTTTTCTTTTTTTTATTTTTTTATTTTAGTAAGAACCATGCCACTAAAAATGATATACCAATTATAACAAAAATTATCCAAATAATATATGCTATTTTCATTCGAACTATCCATTTTGCTTTTTTTTCAGGTGTATCAAAAAACCTTCCAAGCACAGGATCTTCTTCTATGGTCATGCAATCTCTTCTTTTTTTTCCATCAGAGCCTTTATTCTTTTTCTTCTAAAGAAATCTTCTCGTTCTCGCTCGTCAAGTTTCATCTCTATATATTTTATTGTAGCTAGCAGTTTTGGTATGAGATTATTTTCTAACACGTTTACTCTTCTCTTAGTTTTTTCTATCTCAACTGATAACGATTTTATGCTACCCTCCACCTCAGCTAGTTCTAATAGTTTTAGTATAAGTCTGTTGAATTTACTGTAAGCGTCATCTAGAGATGCGCATGTTTCAAAAAAACCATAGGGTGGCATAGATGATTGTTTGATATCTATGTTGATTTTTGGTACTTTTACACCCATTATGTTGTCTTTATCCAAAGAGATTTCACCTATATTTTGTGTTAAAAACGATGCGTCTTCTACTTTTTTTTCACCAAGTATCATCTGAGCCTGAATCAATGATGTAAAAGCATCATGGAAGTCTTCATCTAGGTTTTTTTTCAAAACGTTTCTTTTTTCTATGACGCCGAAGAATTTTTCTACGAGCGCATCTCGTTTTTCTTCTAGTAGTTTATGTCCTTTCTCAGCTAAGATGAGTTTTTTCTTTATTTCAAGTAGTTCCATTCTTGTTGGGTTAACACCCTCTAGTATCTGCTCAGCCATATTCACTCTTTTTCTTCAGCTTTTGGGAAGTATTTTTTTATGTATTGTTCACGTATCTTTTTAAGTTCAGACGCTGTTAGTTTTGATAGTAGTTTCCAAGCTATGTCTAGTGTTTGTTGGATGCTTCTATCCTCATGGTTTTCTTGCGAAACAAAACTGGTTTCAAATTCGTCAGCGAAATGTAAAAACTTTCTATCTCGTTCAGAGAGAGCATCTTCTCCAACTATCGATACGAGGTCCCGTAGGTCACAGCCTTCCGCATAAGCCGCGTATAGTTGGTTAGCAACATCAGCATGGTCTTCTCTAGTTCTGTCTTTACCAATTCCTCTGTCCATTAGACGTGAAAGACAGGGTAACACAGCAATCGGTGGGTAGACGTTTTTCTTATGAAGCCCTCGTTCTAAAACAATCTGGCCCTCTGTTATGTAACCTGTTAGATCAGGTATCGGGTGGGTTATATCATCATCAGGCATTGTAAGCATGGGGATCTGTGTAATCGAGCCTTTCTTACCTTTTATACGCCCTGCTCTCTCATATATCATCGCAAGATCGGTGTACATATAACCAGGGTATCCTCTCCGGCCAGGTACCTCTTCTCGTGCTGCTGCGATTTCTCTGAGAGCCTCAGCATAGTTTGTCATATCTGTTAGAATAACCAGTACCTGCATGTTAAGATCAAAAGCAAGGTATTCTGCACAGGTGAGAGCCATACGAGGTAGAATGATTCTCTCAATTGTTGGGTCATCGGCTAGATTTAGAAACATAACTGTCCGCTCTAGTGCTCCTGTGTCCTCAAAATCCTTTTTGAACAGGTTTGCCTCCTCAGAAGTTATACCCATTGCGCAGAAAACAACAGCAAACTTCTCTTCCTTACCAAGCACCTTTGCTTGTCTGGCTATCTGCGCAACAAGCTCGTTATGCGGTAAACCAGCGCCAGAAAAAATAGGCAGCTTCTGGCCACGAACCAATGTGTTCAAACCATCAATCGTTGAGATGCCGGTCTGAATGAATTCCCTAGGGTATTCCCTTGAATAGGGGTTAATTGGTTTACCATTTATGTCTCTTCTATCATCGGAAATTATTGGTGGTGCATTATCTAGTGGGTTACCTTTGCCATTAAATATTCGCCCGATGATGTCTTTTGATACACCAAGTTTCATTGTTTCACCGATGAAACGAACAGATGTATTTTTTGTATCAAGTCCTCTTGTACCTTCGAATACTTGGACGATAGCTTTGTTTTCAAAAACTTCAAGCACCTGGCCTGTTCTTTCTTCACCAGACGATGTTCTAATTTTTACTATTTCGTTGTAAGCAACATCTTTAACACTATCAACAACCATCAAAGGCCCAGCAACTTCTGAGACCGTTGTGTACTCGATATCTTTGTTACTCATTTCGCTCGCCCCCTCACAAGAGAATCAATCTCTTTGTCTAAATCCTGCTCAATTTTTTTGAATCTCTTCTCAAATTCCTCATTTGGAACCTTACCTATACGAGCAAGCAATTCAACAGATGGAAGAGCAATAATGTCATCGATGTGAACATTTTTGTCTGCTGCTTCTAGTATTTTATCTGAGAATCTCAGCATGAGTCGTAGCATCTCGTATTGTTTTTTCACAGGACAGTAGGTATCAACCTCATGGAAGGCGCTCTGCTGGAGATAATTCTCGCGAATCATCTTAGCACTCTCCAATAGGACGCGCTCTCTTGCGGGTAGCGCATCTGGTCCAACCAGTTTAACAATCTCCTGTAGCTCTGATTCTTTTTGTAATAGAGCCATAGCCCTGTTAATTAGTGAAAGCCAGTCTTCACCGACATCCTTAGCCCACCAACTACCAACCTTCTCAAGATAAAGAGAGTAAGATTTCAGCCAGTTGATAGACGGGAAATGTCTTTTATCAGCTAGATCTGCGTCTAGTGCCCAGAAGACTTTTACAATACGTAATGTGTTCTGTGCAACAGGCTCTGAGAAGTCACCACCTGGTGGTGAAACAGCACCCATGACAGAAACAGAACCTTCTCTTTTATCTGAACCAAGTAGCCTAACACGGCCGCCTCGCTCATAAAACTCAGCGAGACGTGATGCAAGATATGCTGGGTATCCTTCTTCACCAGGCATCTCCTCAAGTCGCCCTGATATTTCTCTCATAGCTTCAGCCCAACGAGAGGTACTATCTGCCATAAGAGCAACATCGTATCCCATGTCACGATAATATTCGGCGATAGTTATACCAGTATAAACACTGGCATCTCTAGCAGCAACAGGCATGTTTGATGTGTTAGCAATAAGAACAGTCCTATGGATAAGAGGCTCGCCAGTTGTTGGATCCTTAAGCTCAGGGAATTCTCTGAGTACATCTGTCATCTCATTACCACGTTCACCGCAACCAACATATACAATGATTTTTGCGTCACTCCATTTAGCAAGCTGGTGAAGCATAACTGTTTTACCTGTACCAAAACCACCTGGTATAGCAGCAGTACCACCCTTTGCTATCGGGAAAAACGTATCAATAACACGCTGACCTGTAACAAGAGGCAGAGTAGGATCGTATTTTTCAATAAACGGCCTTGCTTTACGAACAGGCCATCTCTGAACCATAGTTAATTTAACATTACCATCTTTTGTTTTCAGTGTAGCAATCTCTTCATCAACAGTATAATTTCCTTTGTTTGCAATTTTATCAACCACACCATTTAGGCCTGGTGGAACCATGATTTTATGAAGGATATACTTAGTCTCAGGTACCTCACCTAGTACGTCTCCTTCTTTTACTTTAGTACCGGTTTTTACTTTTGGTGTGAACTGCCATTTCTTTTTTCTATCAAGAGCATGTGCCTCTACACCACGTGAAATAAAATCACCGGTCTGATTACGAATGGTTGGGAGTGGACGTTGAATACCATCGTAGATACTAGCGATGAGACCAGGGCCAAGTTCCAAAGACAATGGCTCCTGCGTGGAAACAACCTTTTCACCTGGTTTCAGACCAGTTGTATCCTCATAAACCTGTATAGTTGCAGTATCCTCATTCAAACGAATTATTTCGCCAATCAGGTTTTCTTCACCAACGCGGACAACATCGTACATTTTTGATCCACGCATGTTGTTCGCTTCGATAACAGGTCCCGATATTCTCGTTATTTTACCAACAATCTGAGACATATATCTTCCTCCAAATATCACCTATTTTTTTTGCTTACGTCAATACCAACTGCTCTTTTTATCAAATGAGAAATGAAATCAACATGACCTTCAGGATGCCCTTTTTTATCAGGGATCTCCACAATAACTGGAAGATCATTTCTAAGTCTGAACTCTTTCAGCTGTTTACCAATTTGTTCAGCTATTCTTTCAGTAATAAATAATATACCAATATCATTACGCTGTGTTAATTCATCAAAAAGCGGCAAAGAATTATCTCTAGAAACAAAACAATCCTGTATACCAGCAAGTCTGAGACCCATCGCTGTGTCATTGTCGCAAATAGCTGCAATTTTCATCAAACAGCCTCCGTGATCAACAAACTTCTTATGAAATCAGATGGAAGATTTTCATCAACGCCTTTTGCAATTATCTTGAGGTTTCGAATTTCAAACTCTTTTGAGACAAGGAATCTCAGTGTCGGTCCAATTGTTATATAATTCTGCATAGCAATCTGTTTTATGATTTTCAGAAAAGCACTATCCAAAGCATTCTCTAGGGTCTGAATGGATTTCTTTTTGTTGTACTGTTCCATGGATTCTTTAAGAGCATTATAATATGATGTTCCCTCTATTGACGAAATGATTTGTGAAACATTTTCAAACTCAAGGAGTTGATCATATTTCCACGGTGCTATCTCTTTTCCTTCGCCGATAAAAAGTTGTTTACAAGATGTTTTATCGTAATCTAGATGTCTGGCTCTTAAAACATTTTTAATGTTTATTATATCAATCATTGTTTTTACGAATAGCTGCTTTGCCGCCTCACATTTATGTGGTACTTTTACTTTCTTGAAATTGTTTATAACATGTTTATCTAATTCATTATCAAGTTTAAGATAATCGATTTTTTCTTCAGAGACTAGGGAGGTTATTTCTTTTTCGAAGCCGTAGTTTTTTAGTATAGTTGGTATATCCTTTTTTTCAGCGTATTCCAGTTTGATCAATAGTTCTTTAGTTTTTTGGAGTATCGCCCTATCTGAATCTGGTTTCCCAGTTGTCTTACCATCAGATAGTTTTCTTTTAACCTCGTTTTTAATAAGATAAATATCCATCTTCTCAAGATATTTGTTGTAAAAATTTTTCATTTTCTTTGAACTATCTTTTTTCATCATTTGTATTACTTGTAGTAGATTGTTATCCAGCGATCTTTGAATATCGCCTACGTCTTCTCCTTTTATATCGTAGTCTTTTATCGTGTTGAGAGCATCTTTGAAACTTGATATTTCTTTGCTATCTAACAACCGGTTTAGTTCTTTCTCGTCTATGAATGGGTTTCCTATAGCCTGGAATTTTGCGTTTGGATAAGCGAATTTGAAATAGGTTGATATCGAACGAGCGATAAAGAACATTATAACAATTAACATGGAGGAAACTATTACCCAGAACGGGTAGTTATTTGGGTTCATTATCCACTCGTACAACTCTATCTACTCCTCTTTTTATGAGAAAAACATTTTACCTATTTTTACTCGTATCTTGTCTTTTTTTCGTTTTAGCATGCCTTCAAAAGTGTTATCCAACGTTATTCTTCCATCTTCAGATTGCAAGATAACGCCACCAGATGCAGTTATATTACCTATGATTTTAACTTTCATCTCTCTAGCTATTTCTCTGTCCATATCTCTTGATAAAAGAACTCTTGTTTGTTCACCGAATTTCTTTTTTCCCTCTTTAATAAGCCTTGATACTATGCTTTTGTATTCGTCTTCTTTTAGTTTTGATAGTTTCTCTATTGCTCTTGCGAAGCAATCTTCTATGATTTTTTCTCTTGCTTTCATGACTTCTCTTTTTGAATCTTGTGTTGCTTTTGCTAGCATTATTCTCTTTAGATTTTCACTCTGTTTTTTGCCGTTTGTTAATATTATCTCTGTGTCTTTTTCTGCTTGTTTTTTAGCTTCGTTGATTATCTGTTTTGTTTGTTTTTCTGTTTCTGATTTTATCTGTTTTATCTCTTTTTCTGCATCTTTTTTTATTTGCTGTATTATTTTTTCTGCTGACATAGTCTTCTTCTGTCGTTTACAATAGTCCTAAACCAACCATCATAAATATTGCAGTCAACAAACCGAATATGGCCATCGTCTCAGTGGTAACCGTGTAGATTATTCCTTTTGTGAAAACATCCGGGTTTCTTCCAACCGCACCAATTGATGAAGAAGCTAGTATGCCCTGGTTTATAGCAGATGTACTGGTTAAAGCTACAACAAGTCCGATTAATATAGCGGCTGGTCCGATCACAGGGTTTCCCATAACTGTCAAGTTAATAGAACCACCTAACAATCCTGATCCCATAAGCATCAATATAGCTGTTAACAAACCATATACTGACTGTGTCATTGGTAAAACTTGCAGAACCAAAAGTTTGGAACCAAGAGTTGGTTTCTCAGCAGCTACAGCAACTGCAGAAGACCCTGAGAAAGTAAGTCCTGTGGCAGCAGATATACCTGATACGCCAACAGCTATTGCACAACCCAGGATCAAAAGCGTTGTATTGTCACTTATTTGTTTATCTGTTTCTGCATCTTGAGCACTTACTACCCCTGTGAAAAGTAGCAGCACCGCGAACAGCATCAGCATCATTATCCAAGTTTTTTTCTTTATCATATTTTTCCTCCATATTTTTTTATTCTATAGTTTTAGTCGCTGTTTTTGTATATTTTCTATTTATTTTAAACGGTGTAAATTTTCTTCCACCGCCTTCATAAAATCTGTTAAAAAATTCAATGTATTGAAGTCTTAGCGAATGAATTGCTGCACCTAAAGACTGCATTAAAAGATTGGCTGTATGAGCCAATATCATTATCACGACAAACAGTACAACCCCAATTATAGGAACCATATCTATTATGAGTTCTCCAACAACGTTAATTGCAAGAGCCATACCTGATGTTGAGAGCCCTAGTGCTATCAAACGGGCATATGATAACCAGTCACCAACATAACCAGTTATTGAAAAGAAACCTACGGGTCCACGGGTGTAAATAAACAGTAATATCACTCCCAATAGTGTTAGTA
>JBFYMH010000066.1:0-4756 GCA_041305005.1 Thermoplasmatales archaeon
CAAAATTTACACGGACTTTAAAAATTGAATTTAGATGGAGCACAAAAAATAATGTACATCGTTATTGTAGGTGCAGGCGGTATAGGCCAAAAACTAACAGAACTCGCCCTCAAGGACGGGAATCATAACGTGGTAGTTATAGACAGAGACGAGGCAAAATGCGAAGAAATCGCGAGAAAATACGATGTTATAGCTATAAATGCAGATGCAACAAAAGAAGAAACACTAGATGAATCAGAGGTAAAAAAAGCGGACGTACTTGTAACAACAACAAAAGATGATGCAACAAACCTAATGGTTATATACCTAGCAAAAACAAAAAAGGTTAAACATCTCGTATCAGTGGTTAACCAAGAAGAAAGCAAACCTATGTACATGGAGCGGGGTGTAAAAATGATTAAAAACCCTGACATGACAATGGCAGAACACCTCTATAAATCAATTAAATACCCAAATGTAGAGGAACACATGGATGTGGGTAAATTCGCTGAGATATTCAGGTTATCTATATCTTCAAACTCTGAGCTTTCTGGAAAAAAGATAAAAAACATGGGTTTACCGAAAAAGAGTCTTATAGTAGCAATTGAGAGGGATAATAAATTCATAATCCCAACAGATGAGGTGGAAGTGCTTTCAGGTGATAAGGTGACTGTTCTATCACATAAAGATCAAATAAACAAGGTAGCGGCATTGTTCTCCGAATAGGTTAACCTTTCAGTAAATTATAAATAAAAGGTACAAGATGTAGGTGTGTATTTTAACCTAGTTTTGAGGAGTTATTATGACATCAGAAGATCTTAAGAAAACAGGAACAACAACTTTAGGCATGGTATGTAAAGACGGAGTAGTAATAGCGACAGAAAAAAGAGCTACAATGGGCACTTTAATCGCCCATAAGGCAACCAAGAAACTGTACAAGATTGATAACCATATAGCTTTGGCGACAGCTGGTCTGGTTGGTGATCTGCAGGTTCTTGCTCGTTATCTTAGCGCAGAGGCGAATCTGTACAGACTTAAACGAGAGGCGAATATGCCTGTCAGTAGCGCAGCTACCCTAATGTCAAACATATTAAATCAGAGGAAATTTTACCCATATTACGTTCAGTTGATAATTGGTGGATATGATAACAGCGGTGGTCATGTTTATTCTTTAGATGCCGCTGGTGGGGCCATACCAGATAAATACACAGCTGGTGGCTCTGGTTCACCCTATGTATTCGGAGTAATGGAAGACCTTTACAGAGATGACATGACTACCAATGAAGGTGTGGATATAGCTGTCAGAGCTATAACTGCGGCTATGAACAGAGACTCTGCCTCAGGTGGCATGATAAACATAGCAGTCATAACAAAAGACGGATTCAAGGAAATACCTGAAGAAGAAGTTAAAAAACGTATGGAAAAAATAGCGAAATAAGTGTACAACAACGATTGCTATCGTTTCTTGTAATCTATTAAAAATTTATTGTTAAATTGTAAAAAGAGTTAATAAAAGGTAGAAAATGACTGTAGATGATGTTCTAAGAGAAATCAAAGCCAAAGTAAGAAGTGTTATACCACCAAGTATCGATGTATCTGATGTCGAGTTTGAGGGAGCACTTGTTGTTATTTACACCAAGCATCCTAACAAGTTTGCTGCTAACGACGATCTTGTTAAACAATTAGCTAAGATGCTGCAGAAACGTATTGTTGTAAGACCTGACCCTTCTGTTCTCACCGATACTGAAGCGGCAGAAAAAATGATAAAAAACTTGATCCCTAAGGATGCTGAGATAACAAATATTTATTTCCAGCCTGAGACCGGTGAGGTTACTATAGAGGTTTTGAAACCTGGTGTGGCAATTGGTAAACAAGGTTTGCTACTAAATGAGATAAGGAAGAAAATAAACTGGTCTCCAAATATTGTTAGAACGCCTCCTATACAATCCAAGACTGTGCAGGATATACGTGGCTATATCAGGTCGATGAGCGATGAACGTAAAGAGATACTACGTAAGGTTGGTAGACGATTACATAGGGGTGTATCCCAGGGAGATAAGTTCATTCGTATTGTTGCTCTGGGTGGTTTCCGCGAGGTTGGCAGATCCTGTAGTATGCTTCATACTCAGGATAGTAAAATTTTGGTTGATTGCGGTGTTGATGTATCATCCGACAAGAATGGTTCGCCTTACATTCATTTACCTGAGGTTTTACCACTTGAGACTATCGATGCTGTTGTCATAACACATGCGCACCTTGATCATTCTGGTCTTGTGCCATTGTTGTACAAATATAGTTATGATGGGCCGGTTTATTGTACGCCGCCAACTAGAGACCTTATGACTTTATTGCAGATGGATTACCTAAAGGTTGCGGTTGCTGATGCGAAAACCGTGCCTTATTCATCTGAGCATATAAGAAATGTTATCAAGCATTGCATAGCTATTAACTATGGTGACACTACAGATATAACACCCGATGTTAGACTCACTTTCCATAACGCAGGTCATATCCTAGGTTCTTCTATAGCGCATTTCCACGTAGGGGAAGGACTTTATAATATTGCTTTCACAGGTGACATAAAATACGAGAAAACATGGCTGTTTAACCCTGCCGTTAATCGTTTCCCTCGTCTTGAGGCCATTGTTATAGAATCAACATATGGTGGCAGAGAGGATTTCCAACCTAGTAGATTGGAGGCAACAGATCGTTTAAAGGATATAATCCAGAGATGTCTAAAGAAGAAGGGAAAGGTACTGGTACCCGTTTTTGCGGTGGGAAGAAGCCAGGAAGTTATGATTGTTCTTGAGGAACTAATGAAAAGTAAGGAGATACCTAAAGTTCCTGTTTACCTCGATGGTATGATATGGGAGGCTACAGCAATACATACAGCTTACCCCGAGTACCTAAACAACAGGCTCAGGACACAGATATTTCAGCAGGGGGAAAACCCGCTTATATCTGATATTTTCCAGCGTGTTGACAGCCAGGATATGAGACATAAGGTAATCAATGATCCTGATCCGTGTATTGTGCTTGCAACCAGCGGTATGATGAACGGTGGACCTATAATGGAGTATTTCAAAGAATGGGCGCAGGATGAAAAGAACATGATCGCCTTTGTTGGTTACCAAGCAGAGGGTACTCTTGGCAGAAGAATCCAAAAAGGCTGGAGTGAGATACCACTGAATGTTGGTGGGAGTATAGTTAACATTCAGATGAGGATGGGTGTTGAAACCTGCGATGGTTTCTCAGGACATAGCGACAGGAGACAACTAATAAACTATTTGAACAACATGTCACCACATCCGGAGCGGGTCATCTTCGGTCATGGGGAAGAAAGCAAATGCCTGGACATTTCTTCAACTATACACAAAAAAATGAATATAAATACCGCTGCACCAATGAATCTTGAAACAATTAGATTCAAATAAAAAAAAATTATTTTAATGGTTTAGCTAGGTCCCACAGGCTGTTGAATTTACAATCCAACACTTCTATGTCCTCTAGGTTAACATATGCTGTACCAACATATGAAGGCTCAGTGTTTGTTTCAGGAAGAATCTTTATACCGTCCACCGCAATTTCTTTACCGAAAACATAGTTACGAAGAGTACCTGACACATCCTCTGAAAAATAACGTATCTCAATCTTGTCACCATATACTTTTTTCAGCTCACGAGCGGCTTCAATATTAACCTTTGTATCAACTATTAGTTGTACCTTTGTGTCTAAATCCAAGAATTTTTTGAAGTATTTTATAAATGGTTCTTCAAAAAACCTTTCACCGCCAACCTGCATCTTCAAACTGTTGCTCTTATCAAGACAGTTATTAAGAACTGTGTACAAAATCCATTTACCACTATACTGAAGCGTGACGTTACCGTTTCTCTTTAATCTTACGCCATATTTCTCATAGTTGCTGTTATAACATTTACCGTATTCATCCAGACGATTCTCTATAGATCTAAACGTGTCCTCAGCAATAACCTGTTTTAGATCATTTTTTATGTCTTCCCATATCGCCCTCGGGTGAACAGGAAGATAGCTTTCTCTACCGAAATCCTCATCAGCATCGTTTGAAAACAAAACCTTTGCTATAATGCCGCTTTTTAACAGAGAGGCACGACCGGTTTCAAGTGGCCTCCTTGTTATATTAGCCATTTCCTCAGCTACTTTAAGAAAATCGGAGAACTCTTTCGGACTATCCAAAACAAGTGTTACATAATAAACAGCTGCCTCGCGAGGACGATCTATCTTCATCCTCTCAAACATCATCTGAAAATCTTGAATATAATCAAGTTTCACCTTAGTCTTGAATTCACATCCCATCTTATTCCACCAATCCCTATCTTCCTATACAAAACTAACTATTACCTGCTTTGAAAATAACAATATATTTTTGTTTTATATAATTTATGGATGCATAAGCAACTGGATATGCAAAAGTATTTTTACTCCAGTTAAACAAAAAATTTTTACGCATTTTACCACAAAATAAGTGCGAATATTATTTTTATAAACTTAAAAAACCTTCAGAATCTATATCGTCAACATCATAAAAAATGTAATCAAAAAGCCAGTTGTTGTATTTGCCAAGGTAATCTGAGTTGTTCATATCTGATTGAGTTTCATAATATTGTACAAATTTTAACCATACATCTTTCTGTTCGTTCATTAATAATTTAACATTATTTTTGTATCGTTTAAATAAATCAACGTAGGAGGCAAATACAATAAAAGAATCATCAACACCTTTTTTAAAACCTAAATAAAA
>JBFYMH010000067.1:0-2934 GCA_041305005.1 Thermoplasmatales archaeon
ATACTATTAAAAAAAGAATTAAAAACAATCTTTATCAAATGTTTATCGGCCGCTCGAAAGATAAAGTAGTTTTTATGGCGTTGTTATATCCATTGAAAAACACCAATTTTGTTTTACTTGACTACATGGTCACTGATGAAAACTTTCGAAGTGCAGGCATAGGTACAAATTTCATAAAAAATATATTGAAGAAAATCAAACCCAATTACCTTATATTTGAAGTTGAAAACCCAAAACACGGCAATAATAAAGAACAAAGACAACGAAGAGTCAAATTTTATAAACGAGCTGGTGCAAAAGAAATGAAAAATGTTGAATACATTTTACCATCACTGTCAGGAAATATTCCTACTGAAATGATATTGATGGTTTTGCCAAGCTATGATGAAGGAAAAATAGATGGTCAACTTGTAAAAAAACTTGTTACCCAAATTTACAAAGAACTTTATAATCGTGATGAGGAAGACGATCTTTTAAATTCATTCATAAATAAGATAGAAAATTCTATAGACTTAATATGAGGTGATTTTATCGATATAGGAATCTTTGAAATTGCAAATGGATTTGCTGTTGCATTTAGCGGAGTAGCAATAATTGTTTCTTTCTATACTTTTTATAGATCAAAGAGAGAGAAATCCTATGCAGATATAGATTGTTTGTATCTGGAGTTATTGAAGTTAGGTATGCAATATCCAAAATTTTTAAATTCAAAAAATACTTTTAATTATAAAAATGCGTTTAAAGGCGATGATTTGCTAAGATATGAAACATATGCATATGTATCTTGGAATATTTGTGAGACGGTATATGACAGAAAAGATGACAAATTATTTGAAACATGGGAACCTGTGATTGTAGCGGAAAATAAGTTGCATAGAAAATGGTTTGACGATCCAGAAAATCATCATAAATTCAAAGACAGATTCAGAGAATATATTCAAAATAATTATCCGCAAGAGTATAAAAAAACTAAGTAGAGTTTACAATAATTTATTAGATTTTAAATTCACTCATTTGCTTTTTTCTTTTTTTCAACTCATCATATGGTATTATTTCTCTTATCGATCCAATTGCAACAGCAGACCTTGCTAATTCAGTTTGGAAAACTATACTGTCCTCAAATATCTCGGTTATCGTTCCATCCAGAATTTCCCCAGTATCTTTAACGAGTTTTACATATTGGCTTTTGAATGATTCCACCAAACTCTTATCCATATGTATCCCTCTTTAATTCATTTATTATTGATTAACTAATTTATGTTTCTTATTTATTCTTTTCCCTAGATTTTGGCATTTAGGTTTATAAGTAGTGTTTCTCTGAGAACTAATCACATAGTTTTACAAAATTTTTGAATATTTGCTCTCCACATTCAGTATGTTCTACTTCGGGATGAAACTGTAATCCATAAAACGGTTTTTTCTTATGTCTCATCGCTTGTATTTTACAGTTTTGGCTTTCAGCTAGTAGTTCAAACGTTTTCGGTAAAGCAGTAACTTCATCGTTGTGTGATTCCCAGATAGTTGATTTTTTCGGTACGTTTTCAAAAAGAGGGTTATTTTCTATCAATAGTGTTAACTCTATTTTACCAAACTCAGGTATTTTTGATGGTTTTACTTCTCCGCCAAAGAATCTTGCCATGAATTGATGTCCTGCGCATATGCCTAGTATTGGAAATTTTGCTTTTTTCAGATATTCTGCGCAGTTGCCGAGTTTCCCGTCTAAGCCTATCCTTGGTGCACCACCTGATAAAACCAAGCCGTTGATATCTTCTGTTAGCAGGTCTTTAAAAGACGTTGTGTTTGACACTATTTTTGTGTCAACATTTAAATCTCTTAGTGTACGCCATTCTCTGTGTGTCCACTGACCGCCGTTGTCAACAACGTAGATTTTTACCATGCTACTCCCATTCTACCGTACCTGGTGGTTTGTTTGTAACATCGTACACGACACGGTTGATTTTATCCTTCATAGTATTTGTTATGCGCGTAGAAATATTATCAATTACTTCATCCGGTATTTTACTGAAGGCACATGTCATTGCATCTATGCTTTGCACGGCACGTACCGCTATAACATTGCCATAAGCTCTTTTGTCTCCGTGCACACCAACTGATTTTACTGGTAGTAGAACAGCGAAATATTGCCAGGGCATCTCCATGAGTTCATTTTTTACAGCAGACTCAATCTCTTTTTCTACAATATCGCACGCTTCTCTAACGATTTCTGTGCGCTCTGGTGTTGCTTCGCCAATTATTCTAATTGCAAGACCAGGCCCAGGGAATGGCTGTCGTTCTGAGACAGGTATCTCTAAGACTCTTGCAATCTTACGTACCTCATCTTTGTAGAGATCCCGGAGCGGTTCAACAAGTTTAAGCTTCATTTTTTTTGGTAAACCACCTACGTTGTGATGGGATTTTATCGTGTCACGTAATGCCCCACCTGATTCAATCCAGTCAGGTGCTATAGTTCCTTGTACAAGATACTTTATTTTTTCCTCATCAGCAACTTTTTCAAAAACTCTTACGAATTTTTCCCCTATGATCTTTCGTTTTTTCTCAGGGTCTTCGACACCTTTTAATGCTTTATAGAAATCTTTACTAGCATCTATGAAACGGAAGTTTAGCCCTAGTTTTTTCATCAATTTTTTTACATTTTCAGACTCATTTTTCCTCATGTAACCAGTGTCTACATGAACTGCGATTAGCTGTTTACCGATTGCTTTGTTTACAAGAACTGCACAAACAGTGCTATCAACCCCGCCTGAAAAAGCTATCAGAGTTTCTCCATCTATATCTTTTTTTAGTTGTAAGGTAGTTTCTTCAATGAACTTTTTCGTATCAAACATTTTTTTATCACTATTTGCCTAATATTTCGTCTCTCATCTTTTTTCTGTATTCTTCCAATTTTTTTGATAGGTTTTTATCATGTGTTGC
>JBFYMH010000068.1:0-4234 GCA_041305005.1 Thermoplasmatales archaeon
ATATAATGGAGATAAGTAGGCCGACATAGACCTCATTTATGATAACAACGTTTTCATTTGCAGTTTCATATACTGTTTTGTATTCCTGTAGAACAGCGTTTTGTTCTGTTTCTATGAACTCCCTATGATCTACACCACTAGCTATACTTTGTGCAAAACGATCTAAAAAATCTTTTAGTATTTTACTCGGAGTCCTATCTGATACAAACTTGAAGCTTCTAGCAAGTGGAACTTTCCATTGTGTAGAAAGCACGCTGGCTTTTTCCATTTCTTTGCCGAGGCTACCATATACTTTTTTTCCACCAAGAACTTTTATTATGTCTTTTAGAGACATATCTGATATAGCCAAAACTCTTAGATGTGTTATAAAATAATGCATCTTTCCGTTTATGTCGTTCTCCTTGTTTTTCCAGCTTATATATGGGTAAAGTACACCTAGGAATATTGGTACTGTTCCGCCGACTACAAAGGCGATAGGATTTAAATCAAGAGGTGTTCCAAGTATTAACTCTAAGATAAAAGGTAAACAAAAAACCAGTGCTCCCAAAATGATCAATGGCAGAAGGATAGTTCTCTGGTATTTTTTAGGGTCATCAAGGTTTTTATAAGCTATGCTGAGCTGCTTTGAAAAATCTCGTTTCTTTTTATCTTTTTCTTTAGAATCCCTATTTAGTAATCTCAATTTTTTCTTTTTTTCGCCAATCATCTCTAATCACTAAATCGATATAGGTAATGCTTTTTCTCCATCCCTGTAGAAGGTCCATATGAATTGTACTACTTCATAGTAATCAAATATCTCTTCTTCCACCATCCTCTCAAGTATGTGTCTTCTGCGCTCGTATTCATCATATATCTCTGACGTGTCAACGTATCCCATATTTTTTGCTATTTTTTGCTCCAGGATGTAACTATTCTTGTTTGCCTTAAAAATTTGTTTGTCCTCAACCGGGTCCCATTCGAAGGCCGTTCTCGCCATGACGCCATCGACCTCCCTGTTATATCCCTCTATTTCATCTAATGAAATACACCGTCTTATTCTTCTACCCTCTCGCTCTAGAGCTGTTTGTATTAAAACAAAATCGAGGTTATCCATGAAAGTTTTTGGTACGTTTATTGGGTCACCTGTGAAACGTTGTATGACTTTTGTTAGAGTCCCAGCATGAAAAGTTGTTATACATGGGTGACCTGTTTGCATAGCCTGAAACACAATGTTTCCTTCTGCGCCTCTTACCTCTCCAGGTATTATGTAGTCTGGTCTGGATCTCAGAGCTGCTTTAAGAAGATCAAACAAGTCCACTTGTCCTTCTTTTGGTCCGGTTGTTTTTGTAAGTAGCCTCTGCCAAACAGTATGTGGGACAGTAAGCTCAGGTGTGCTTTCAGCCGTATAAATCTTTTTTTCAGGTGGTATAAATGGTATCAACGAGTTCATCGTGGTTGTTTTACCAGATGCAGTCTCACCACATATGAAAAAACTACGTCCATATTGTGAACAAAGCCATAGATACGCAGCGATATTGGAACCAAGTGTTCCCCATTTTATTAGTTGCGTAATACTAATTGGTGTTTCTGTGAATTTTCTAATTGTCATGCTAGGCCCTTTTAGACTCACGGTGTCACTGTATATGACGTTCCCTCTGCTGCCATCAGGTAACATCCCATCTGCTATAGGTTTCCCTTCGCTAACTGTTGCGCCCATTTTTTCGCTTAATTTCCTTGCAAAAGCAGGGGCATCTTCTTTGTTAATCTCTATATTGGTTTTTATCATGCCGAAGACTTTGTGGATAAGATGAACGTTTTCCCCTGTTATGATGTGAATATCTTCTAAATATGGGTCTCTCATAAAAGGTTCTATAGCCCCTCCGCCAATCTGGCTTTTAATTATAAAATACTCGATATTGTTTTTTTGTATAGATGTGGCCTTTATTTTGTCAGATTTGCTAAATTTACCTACAAAACCTTTTTTCCCCTCGTCAACCTCTTCTGCTTTTTCATCTACAATAATAAGTTCGTCGATGAGTTCTTTTAAAACTTCTTTTAGTTCATCATCGGTTATAACACTTTTTTTATTGGGCGCTAATTTAACTATAGAATTCAATAATTTTCCGTACTTCTTTTTCTCTATGTCACTCAATGATGGTTCGATAGCACGATACTCTATCTCCTTCATGTCTTTTGTTCTGAATATATGTACAAAAACAGAGCCTTTAGTTGCATATATTAGATTCGGATGGGCTTCTTCCCTGGCTTCAAAAGGGAGAGTTGTATAAAAAACTGGCTCACCAATTTTTTCTCTAACATTCTCTACATATTTTCTAAGATGAATGTATTTTTCAAACAGATTTCGTTTGTCTTCATCATTCATCTTAGTCATGTTTTTTTCCTCATCCCCTCGATTCAATTAATTATTGATTTTTTTAATCGATTTATATAGATATAGGCAACCCTTTTATTCCTTCCCTGTAGAATGTCCACAGGAATTGTACAACCTCGTAGTAGTCAAATATCTTTTCCTCCACCATTCTCTGCAATATACGTTTTCTACGGTCATACTCATCATAGATCTGAGCAACATCCTCAAATCCAGCGTTTCTGGCTATCCTCTGCTCCAGGATGTAGCTGTTTCCATATGATTTAAAACTATGTGTATCCTCCACCGGGTTCCACTGAAATGCTGTACGTGATATTATGGCGTCCACATGTCTATTGTATCCCTCTATCTCGTCTACTGAGAGAATCCGTCTAACCCTTTTCCCTTTTCGCTCTACAGCCATCTGTATTATAACAACGTCAAGGTTATCCATAAACGTCTTAGGTACATTAATTGGGTGCCCTGTGAAACGCTGTATAACCTTTGTTACACTACCGGCGTGAAAAGTTGTTATAACCGGGTGACCTGTTTGCATAGCCTGAAACACGACACGTCCTTCTATACCCCTGGTTTCTCCAGGTATTATGTAGTCTGGTCTGGATCTCAATGCAGCAATTAGAAGATCAACAAGCTCTATATGCCCTTCTTGCGGCCCTGTAGACCTTGTCAACAACTGTTGCCATACTGGGTGGGGTATATGCATCTCAGGTGTGTTCTCAGCGGTATAAATCTTTTTATCAGGCGGTATAAACGGTACAATCGCATTGGCGGTAGTGGTCTTGCCAGATGCGGTTTCACCACAAACGAAGACGCTACGCCCATATTGCAAACAAAGCCATAGATAAGCAGCTATACCAGCATCAAAAGTACCCCAGTTTATAAGCTGGGTTACACTGATAGGAGTCTCAGTAAACTTCCTAATAGTCATAGTAGGACCTTTTATGCTTACATCCTTACTATGAATTATGTTAACTCTACTGCCATCAGGGAGTGTACCATCCGCTATAGGCTGCCCTTCGCTGACAGGACTGCCTATCTTCTCGCTGAACTCCTGCGAAAACGTGGCAGCCCAATTTTTATCTATGTCGATATTTGTTTTAATCATCTCAAAAATCCTATGAATAAGATGGACTTTCTCACCAGTTATAACATGAACATCCTCGATATATGGGTCTCTCATAAAAGGCTCAAGAGGCCCACCACCAACAATATCCTTGGCAATATCGTACTCCAAATCCATTTTCTCAATAGATGTAACCTTGACCTTTTCCCCTTTAAGTTCACTTAAAAAACTTTTTCCTGAAGGATCAACGTCACCTGATGCCTCATCAACAATAGTAACATCATCTAAAACGTCTTTGATGGCCTTCCTGAGTTCATCCTGACTTTTAATATTTTTTTTTAAACGAACTGCTCTCTCATAAATCAAATCCAAGATTTTTTCGCGCTTCTTTTTCTCAATATCGCTAAGAACAGGTTCAACAGCATGATACTCTATTTGATCCATATCCTTGGTTCTATAGACATGTATAAAAACAGTTCCTTTAGTAGGATAAACGATATTGGGAAATTTTTCTTCCTTAAGCTCACGAGTAATTTTACTGTAAAAATCTGGTCTCCCCATCTTTTTTTCTATCTCAAAAATATATTTCTTAAGATGAGGATTTTCATTTATGACTTTCTCTTCTTCTTCTTTTTCCATCCTAGTCATATCTTACTTTTTCTCCCCCTAGAATGCTATGCCACTGGTCTCTATGGTAAGCCCTATGCCAGGTCTAACTGAAAAAGTTGTGAGTGGATCATATTTATAATGTGCGCCATTAAACTTATCTAGATAGATGTTATGAACTATGCCAATGCCAGGCA
>JBFYMH010000069.1:0-2756 GCA_041305005.1 Thermoplasmatales archaeon
GAGCATATGTGCTAAATCAGAATTCTTGTTCTAGTTCTTTCAAGTATGAAATAGTTAATATGTCCGGACTTCTTGATAAGAATTTGAAGGAGGATATTCTTAGATTGTTTGAGATAAGAGACATGGCAGCACATTTTAAATATAAACCAACAGTTGACACCGTGGAGATATTCCGACTTCACAAAAATGAAACAAAAAATATACAATCTCTAAAGAAGGAATTTGATTCCATATTTAAAAGTACAATGACTAAACTGAAAGAAGTCCTGAGAACGATATGAACAATCCTTTATGAGGATTTGTCCTTAAAAGAGTTAATATGAAAAATAATGATGCCTTGCTATTCAATTAGCTTTGTCCTTTTTCCGGTTGAGCCCTTATAAACAGCCTGCAAATTAAGAAAACGGTCCCTGCCACCCAAATCGAAGGGATCACAATGATCAATTTCAATTTTAGCTCCGATAAAAAGGAGACTTTTGCAAATCGGACAAATGTTTCTCATATACTTTCTGATTTAAAACAGTGTATGAATTCATTAAAGGAGTATATGAATAAAATTAGTCGTTCATTTTTGTCAATGATAATTTCGGCTCTGTAGAAAACCTATTAAAATCAGCATCATTGGCCTGAAATGCCAGTTTTAAATCGATATATTCCGACACATTGTTCAAAAATGTTAATTTGATTAGTCCCTCAAAAAGAGAGGATTTCTACAGAGCCATAATTTCAATAAGTATATATACAATCCAATGACAATCTTATTTAATGCATAGTGTTATTTATAGGAGGTTTATGCTTTGGAAATAGAGAAACTTTTGAAAGATAGCTGGGAAATATTCCGAAAGAACTGGGTTGTTTATGTTGTTGGTACGTTTATAGCTGTTTTTGGATCAATTTTAGTTATAACTCTTCCCCCTTTATATTATGGCTTGACCTATATAGCCGCAAAGGGAGCAAGGGGGGATACCGTAGAGATTACTGACCTCTTTATAGGGTTTAAACCCAATAACTTTATACAAAGTTGGATATTACTACTGGCAATTGCTGTTCCCTTTGTAGTAATAATGTTCATGGCAGCTAAATATATAGGACTTGGTGTGTTTATAGTCGAAATAATATTGCTTATAGCTATGTTTATCTTTTTCGTGTATACAATGCCATTGATGGTGGTAAAGAAACGTGATGCTATTCCAGCCATTATGGAAAGCACAAAAATTGCAATGTTCAACCTCCCTAACACTATAATTATTGCCGTAATAGTAGCTGTTTTCAATTGGATAGCCAGCTTGACCGTGATTGGAGTATTAGTTACAACCCCCATCAGCGAGATATTGGTTATTCTTGCACTTCAATCACTAATTGGAGATGACCTGAAAATACAGGAGATGAATTAATAACATAGTCAAAATTTACTAAAATAGTTAAAATATACCTGTGAGAAAAACCACAGGGTTGCTTATTTTTTGAAAGCTTTATCCTAATCGCAATGGAAGTTTGAGAAAAACATCTTCCAATAGATAAAAATAATTAGACTTATGTGCAGAGCTAATTATGAAGGATCTCCCCAGGATTGTGTGGGTAAATTAGTACAGGACTACAATAAAAGATTGTTCTAACTAACTGATCATGCCCGGGATGTCGGAACAAATGTGTCACATGATGCGTATTCCAAATTTCAGCAGATATTTAGTGTACAGTGGACTGTTCTTTTATAGGGGATTGGTAAGATATTGTCATTGAAATTACCCACTCAATGTTGAAGAGAAACATATTATATTGCCAGTCCCTAATTTCAGAGAATGGATAAATTTTATCTACAAATTTATTTTTGGACGTACTCCTCAAATGTATAGCCCTATTTGTCTGATCAATGCCAATATAGTAACCCCAATTAAAGTATGTATAGGCAAGTGTAAGATGGTTTTTTAAATCCATTTCTCATTTCCTGTGTTTAATGGTATTGTATCTGCTCACTAAAAGAGTGTAGATATATACAGGAAGTACGAGAAGTATTCCGTCAAATATCATTGATCTTGAATCACCATAGTCTAAAAATGATCCAATAATACCCAACAATATGCATAGACCACCTACAAATGCGATTATGTCTAATATTATATCTACCAGTATATGTACAAACTTTGCCACTGCCCTCATTTTATCAGCCTATGTACAAATTTTTATTGTAAGTACCGCTTGTATCAGCCGCCGAAATGAGTCCTACACTCGCTAACAGGGAACAACATTGACCCTAAAAAGGTTTTTTACTTCTTTTTGTTATCATAATTTTCATCTTGTTACAGATTACGTACCCATTTTATAGTTATAGTTATTTGAATCCCCTGTTTTCTTTCCCATATTTGCTATAGATACATATAGAATTGATTATAGAACTCATTTTAGAAGTGAAAGTTTGTTTACTGTTAGAATTGATCCTATATAAAAACACGTATTTGATTAAGTATGGACCTATAGGAGATATGATATATATCGTATATCAACCACTAAAAAAGCAAATCCAATAGAATGGAAAATAAATGAGGCTTGGTTTCAAATGTTGTATATCTCTGAACCCTTTCTTACTTTATCGATATCCCTGTCGATTACAGAAAGTCTATTCTTATCCACCTTGATACCTGCAAGGCTCTCAATGAACCAGATAGATTTCACATGGTCATCAGGAGTAAGTTTCCAGTCGGGTTTTTCCATATAGAAATCGATCCCTTCGGCATACCTCATGAGTTCCATACGCACTT
>JBFYMH010000070.1:0-3259 GCA_041305005.1 Thermoplasmatales archaeon
GTAATTGTTCTACTTATGGGGATTGTCCTTGTTTGCATTGGAATTCTAGTTAACACCTTTTGGAAAATGAGACATTAAATAATGTTTTTTTGGCTGTGTTTTAATTTAAAGATATGTGTTGAAAACTCCATTGATAAAAACATGGAGATGGATGCGACTAGAATCGTGATTATATAAAACGGTATTAGAAAAGTCGTGTAAAGACTTATTAGGTTTTCAAAGGCCATAGCAAGAGCGAGAACTATAAACATTATCATTGCAACACAATAGAGTAGTAGTACATCTGATTTTTTACCCATGTATTTAGCACCAAGTGGGAATGATATCGTTACGCCTACCATGAATGAGAATACCATGAACCACATCATGGATGGTATCATGTTTAGTCCTTTGAATGCTGAAAAAAACGCTACAAATGGTATCGAGCAGATAAATGGTAAAATTAAGGAGGTTGCTTTTCCCCGTATCATTGTTTTTTCTGTTACTGGGAGGTTTCTGATAAGCCACATAGTATCTTCTTCTGCCAGGAATAAATTTAGTGACGTGAAAACTGATGTGTAGATTGCTAGGATGTATACGCCCAAGAAGCCGTACATCGATGGTGTTATGAATCTTGCTAGTTGTTTGATTCCTTCTGGTAGTATTGAGTCTCCGCCGAATTGTGCTAGGTATCCTGAGAAAATACCGATTGTTACAGCTGAGAATAAAAAGCTGAATAACAGACGATCACGCCATAGTATTGTTGTTTCTTTGTAGAATATAGCTTTTATTGTATCTCTGATTTTTACTTGATCTACCTCTTTGTTTCTTTCGATTCTTTTTACGAACTGGTATGAATCAAGCGCCCATCTGAAACTAATTATCAGATAAGATGCTGCTAATAGTAGTATTATTAGTGTTGCGATTGGTTCGTGGTAAAGCCATAGTAAAAGGAAGAATATTGGGATTGGGATTAGCCTGAGCCTTTTTGAGCTGAAGAAATGCATGGCTATTAGTGTGCCCAGTATTGTTCCTAGCATAACACCCATTGTGAACTGCATGTATTCAATTGGGTAGGCTAGTTTGATTCCCGATAGCGCTATGAAGATGCTGAATAGTATTGAGAAGAAAGCCCATAATCCCAGTTGAATCCAGAAGACTACCAGGAATATTTCTGATATTGTCTTTTGATGGCTAACAGGTGTTGATAGTGGGTATGATATCGTGTTTGATTTAATGTAATATTTATGGAAGTCCACACCTGATTTCATTGTTATTATAAACATGATTAGTAGGAATACTTCGTATATGTTTACATCTGCTTCTTGCCTTATTAGAAATAATGTGATAAACGCCATTCCTACTACTGAAAAAAATATCATGAAACCAAAAAAAACGTATAATAGTGGTGATGTTTTTGCGTTGCGGAAAAAGTTTCGTGCAACATCCAAGAATAAATATTTGTATGTTTCAAGCATGATCTTTAGCCCTGGTTACTGAAATATGCTTCTTCTATGCTCCCAAATTTTCTAGTTATTTCTTTTACTTCGCCTGAGAGTTTTACTTCCCCCCTCATTAAGAAATATACTTTGTTTGCAACTTTTTCAACTAGTTGCGGTGAATGGGTAGCAATAATTGTTGTACCTTTTCTATCCAGTATGAATTTTTGCAGTGTTCTTGCGGTTAATGGGTCGAGGCCCCAGACCGGTTCGTCTAGGAGTAGGTTGCTCGGGTTGTGCATAATGGCTGAGATCAAAGATATCTTTTGTTTCATTCCTTTTGAGTACGCACCTAGTTCCTGGTCCATGAAATGGGAGATTCCAAGTAGTTTTGATAACTCATTTATTTTTTCACCAGCGCCGTTAAGTTTCCTTAGCGATGCTACGTAGAACAAAAATTCTCTTCCCGTGAGACGATCATACAGATATGGCATTTCAGGGAGATATCCGATTTTTTCACGCGCAGATATAGAGTTTTTTATTATTGAGAAACCATCGATGGTTACATTGCCCTGGTCAGATGGTATTATTCCTGCACAGATTTTTAGCAGAGTTGTTTTTCCTGCCCCATTCTCTCCCATGATTGCTACAACTGTGTTTTCATCGAACTTAAAACTAACATTGTTGAGTGCAACTATTTTCCCGTATCTCTTAGTGAGATTTTCTACAACAATCATCTTTTAGACGGATAAAAGAACCGTAATATAAACATATGTAAAAACCTTGTTTTGCTGGTTTATGTTTTTAGAGAGTTTGATATCTTTGTTTCCAGTTTTTTTATCTTTTTTTGATTGTTTTTGTTGTATTCAAAATCAAAATCATATATCACATCTTTTAGTATGAGTGGCTCTGGTGGTGCTAAACCAAAATCAACTTTTTGGTTTGGTTTGTCTAGTGCGTCTATGATTTGCTGTTTTGTCGTTTTCTTTTTTTCTATTTTTTTAATAGCCGATATGATTCTTCTTATTTGATGCCATAGGAACGTTTGTGCGTAGAAATCTATTATGAAGAAATCGTTTTTTTCTTTTATTGTCATGTTGTCTATGGTTCTAACAGGGTTTTTATCTGGTTCTATTTTTGCAAAATTAGTAAAGTTGTGTTCGCCTGTGAAAACTTCTGCTATTGATATTACCTCATTTAAATCCATGCTGTTTTTGTTTAGGTAGTATCTGTATATCCTCCATTTTGCGTATCGTGGGTAGAAATCTGGTTCAACTTTTTTAATTCCGTATACGATTATGTCTGTGTTTTTTGTAAGTTTTTTTAGAATGCTTTTATCAGATGTGTTTGTGTTGAATGCTACGACATTGCCTAATGCTGAAACGCCTTTGTCGGTTCTACTGGCCATCCTTAGACAAGAGGCTTTAGCATCGTCTATTAATTCTTGTTCTATGAGTTGTTTTATCAGTTCGTCTTCAACGGTTTTTAGATTTGGTTGTCTTGCGTAACCATGAAAGTTTCTTCCGTCGTAGGCAAATTTTATTGCAAGTCGCATGTTACAAGTGATTTGTTTTATGTATAAAGAAATTCTTATGGCGTAAGGATAATTCTTTAAAAACTTAGGACATATGGTTTAGGGACAATATGCCTAGAAAAAAATTTATCGAAGATAAATTGAAGAAAATCTGTGCAGATGTTGGGGATTCAATAGCCGTGGTTACAAAGAAGGATAGGCATGAGGGTGTATTGATGCCTCATCATGATTTTAGCGGTGAGGATATTATTAATATTAAACTGAAAAATGGGTATAATATTGGTGTTGCTGTTGATGAGGATAGTGA
>JBFYMH010000071.1:0-5055 GCA_041305005.1 Thermoplasmatales archaeon
CCAATTTTCATCTATCACAAAAAATATGATGCAATTACAACAGATATCCGTTTTGAAAATGAGGACCAACTTGACTCTTTTGTTGTAAGGCTTTCCCAGATATGCGGTAAACAGATATCGATTTATTCACCAATAGTGGACGGCAAACTACCAGATGGCTCAAGGCTTCAGAGTACACTCGCGAAAACAGTTACAAAAGGCTCGACATTCACAATACGTAGGTTCAGAGAAGACCCGATAACACCAATTGATCTAATCAGGTTCAAAACACTCTCCCTGGATATGGCAGCCTATTTCTGGATGGCCATAGAAAACGGTGCATCCATACTATTCTGCGGCGGAACCGCAAGCGGGAAAACATCTGCTCTTAACGCATTATCATTGTTCATACCACCCTCACACAAAATAATATCAATAGAGGACACAAGAGAGGTTAACCTACCACATAGCAACTGGATAGCGGGTACAACAAGACAAGGGTTTTCTTCCTCAGAAGAAAACAAAACAGGGAAAGACATAGACATGTTTGATCTTATAAGAGCAGCTCTTAGACAAAGACCTCGTGTTATAATCGTAGGAGAAGTAAGGGGAAAAGAGGCATACAGCCTGTTCCAAGCAATGGCAACCGGGCACACATCATATGCAACAGTACACGCAAGCACAATACACACACTAATCCAGAGACTGGAAAACCCACCTATATCACTACCAAGAGCACTACTAACATCACTTGACATAATAGTGTTTTTGAATGCCGTTGATCTAGGCGGCAAAACCGCTCGTAGGATGACAAGCGTAACGGAGGTAATCAAACTAGACCCTGATACAAACCAGCTTATCTTCATGGAGCCTTTCAACTGGGTCTCCAAAACAGAGGATAGATTTGATAGCACAGGCACAAGCAAGATAATGACATCTTTGAAGACACAAAATGATTGGACAGAAGAACACCTCAAAAAAGAGCTAGCAAACAGAAAAATCGTACTAGAATGGATGGACAAGAAAAACATACGAACCTACAAAGACGTCGGTAAAGTAGTATCAGATTACCACAAATACCCAGATGCAATACTTAAAAAGGCCGTGGAGGAAATGAAGAAGTGAAATCCACAAAATACTCCAGGCTATGCAGACGTACATTCTCAAGGATATTTGAAAGATTTAATGTAAGTAAAAACAGTAAAAACAATTTACTAGAAAAAGCAGACATAAGCATGGTCTACCAGGAATACTACTCCCTGGTTTTAATGAACATACTAATAGGTTTCATCGCATCATTCATACCAACATTGATACTATACATGCTAGTTCCAAATCAAATCACATCACTTCTAATGCTAATCATCTCATGTATAATGCCCATGCTAATAGGTTTTTATTACATCGGGATGCCGTCATCAAAAGCAAAAACCCGTGGCAAAAACATAGACAGATTTCTACCATATGCAACGAATTTTATAAACACAATGTCAGTCGCAGGCATATCACCATCAGAAATATTTGAAGCATTAGCAGAAGTAGAACTATACGGGGAGATACAAAAAGAAGCAAAAAAAATCACAACAGAAATAAGCATGATGGGATTAGATACAATAACTGCTCTAAAAAACGCCATTATCATATCACCATCAGAAAAATTCAAAGAATTCATACAAGGAATGTTAGGTGTCATACAGTCAGGCAGCGAACTCGGACCATATTTTGATAGATGCGTAGAAAAATACATGCTAAACGACATGGTGGAAAGAAAAAGAAACTTGGAATCTTTGGCAGTGATGGCAGAAACCTTTGTCACGACAGTCATTGCATTCCCTCTCTTTCTGGTTATTATCATATCAGTAATGGGTATGACCACCAGCGGAGGAATAGATTTCAGGTTCCTCTACATGCTAGCATTCGTAATACTACCAATGGCATACTTCGGGTTCTATGTAATGATGAAAATAGGGATGGGTGAATCAGTATAAAAAAAATGCACATAATAAAAAAATATAGTGCAAAAAAAATCTACGGCAAAGATAAAACCATCCTACTCGTCCTGGGCATTTCCGCGGGTTTCTCGGTAATCCTGTTTTTGTTAGGGGTTTTAACTTTTTTAGGCATGACCAATTTCTTAAGTGGCATATTGTCAGGTTTTGATTTCTTCGTATTTGGAATATTGTTAGTAATCGGACCAATTGGTTTTTACAACCATATGCAAACAAAAAAGAAAAAAGATGTAGAAGACCATCTACCAGATTTCCTACGTGAAATAAGCAGCTCAACCTCCTCAGGAATGACTGTTTTTGATGCAATAAAATCAGCTGCAAAAGGAGACCATGGACGGCTAACGCCAGAGCTGCAAAACATGTCAGCTCAACTATCCTGGGGGATACCTGTAAAAGAAGCATTGGATAATTTCGCGAAAAGAATAAACACTGATACCGTGAAAAGAATGGCTATAACGGTAAACAAAGCACTGGAAATAGGTGGGAACACCTCCGCTGTTTTCAACGCAGCAGCAAAAGAAATCGACCAGGCCAAACGCGTAGAACAACAGAGGCGAGCAGAGATGTCCATGTACAGCATAGTTATTTTCATCAGTTTTTTTGTTTTCCTGGCAGTGATTCTCATAATAGATAAAACAATTTTTGCAGCTATTTTTGATGTTCAAAGTAAGATGACAGGAACATCAACTGCCGGTATGCAAGGTTTGCAAATGGCACATATAGATCAAGACGCGTTAAAGTACACATTCTTCTCATTTGTCCTAGTCCAAGGCATAGGGGGAGGAATCCTAGGTGGCTTTATGATGGATGGTAAACTCTCGTCAGGTGTCAGATTCGGTTTTATACTTGTTCTGATTTCATTCTTTATATTTAAAATACTCTTCTAAAAAATAACAATATGTAAAAATACCACAAAGGATTTAAATATTTGATTTTATAAAATAATATCTGTGGATAGGGAGAGATGAGGAAAAATACTTTGTTGGTGGATGGGTATGCAGTATCAGAAGTAGTTGGTGCTGTAATACTATTGCTGATAGCAATCGTTGTTTTTGCAACCATCTTCATGTATGTGTTTCCTCTGCCTATACCGCCAGCGGAACCAAATGTAAAACTAAGTGGTTACGTAAACAACAACGGCGCTGCATTAATAGAACATATGGGTGGAGAGTCACTAAAAGATTATAGGATCATTATAAGAGAACTAGATGGTACGCTGATCAATACAACCACTTACCACAACGAGGAAAACCCGTGGGAGATAGGCGAGTGTAACTACCTAAACACAGGCTCGCCTCTTCTAACAGAAAATGACATGGTATGTGTTAGTGTCTATAGCACCTCCAAAGATGGTAGCGAACATCATGTCTTCGAAGGTATACTAATAGGTAAACGCAGACAAACACAACCACAGATATCGCCCATGTTGATATCAAGTCTTAGAACCGATACAATAGATGAAGATCTAATATGTTACAACTACACAGTAAATCCAACCATCGATGCTTCAAATTACATATACAACTGGCTTGTTAATGGAATATCTATAACTGACATTTTAATGCCATTTAACACAAACAGTTTAGGTAACGTAAAAGATTATTCTGGCAATGAAAACAATGGAACAGCCCATGGGCCTATTTGGACGGCAAAAGGCGTTGTTGGTGGCGCATACCAGTTCGACGGCGTGGATGATTATATATCGATCCCATATTGTTTTGATGCTGGTTTCATAGATGATTTAACTGTAGAAGGATGGATAAACACATCCGGAGAAAATGGAATAATTTCATCATATAACAGGAATAAATACTGGGAGCTTGGAGTAACAAACGGGAAGGTTAAATGGAGTACCACAGCCGGTGATGGTACCAAAGACTTAGCAGGCATATTAAATGTAAACGATGGACATTGGCATCATGTCGCTGCAACCTACAAATCGTTTACAGGTGAATCAACGATTTATGTCGATGGAAAACAAGACATAAAAAGTAATGATCATACCATGGGGGAATTACTTGGCACTGGTGAATCACCAAATGGTTGGATAGGTACTGGTCCTGAAGCAGCAAGAGAGACTATCTTTTCTACTAGTTTTGAAACACAGGATGAAAAAACCAAATGGAAAGAGGATAACGGAACAGGGGGCGGAGGCGGTTCAATAACATGGGACACGGTATTCTACGATAGCTTTGAAAGTAGTTTTGGTAACTGGAACGATGGCGGTACAGATTGCAGTAGATACACTGGCGGCACATATGCCTATAGAGGTAGCTGTGCAATAGATATACAAGATGATAGTGGGTATCCTATCTCTGCAACATATTCTAATGCAATAGCTTCTGACACACAAAAATATACGCAGATGAAAATCGATTTCTGGTGGAGAGCCGTGTCAATGGAAAACGGAGAGGACTTTTGGGTTGATTATTATGATGGTTCAGTTTCCAATAGATTAAAAACAATCGTTATAGGAACCGGACAATACAGCAACAACGTGTTTTATCATACCGTTTGTTATGTTAACGAAACTGAGTATTCTTTTACAGACATGGCAAGGTTTAGGATACAGTGTGATGCAAGTGATGACCCTGACGATATTTATCTAGATCACATTTACATAAATGCAACCGCAGGTTACAGAGCAGACTATATATTTGATTTATTTGATGTAACCGACTTAAATCCAAGAACTGGCACTTATTCTATTGGTGGCAGTGGTGATTTCGATCCTGATTATGCATATTTCAACAGAACAGGCATAGACCTATCTGGTTACAAAGACATTACATTGTCAGTATGGTACAGCTATGATAGCACCGAGGCTGATGATGATTTTGGTCTTTACTACAAGGATGACTCTAACTGGGTTACAATTTTTGACGTAGACCCTCAAATTGGCAACGGAAACCAATTAGAATGGACGAATGTAAGATTACAGATACAAAATCACATAGATAATTTAGTTCTTCAGTTCAGATGGTCCACATCAGCTATAAATGAGTACGTCTCCATAGATGATCTTGAAATAACAGGAATACCACTTGGAGGAGGATACAATTTCAGT
>JBFYMH010000072.1:0-4049 GCA_041305005.1 Thermoplasmatales archaeon
TTATCTGTATTTTTTATTAGAAGTATTATTGTTTGTGTTATAATAAGTGCGACTATGGCTGTTATAGAAATCCAGCCCAATATAGAAAATAACGCAACATACCATCCGTGTTTAAGGAAAAACGAAATATAGAATATTATGTAGGCCAGCACAAGTAAAAAAATCAGATACAATGGTTTACCAAATAGTAGATTTTTAATGTTTTTAAGATCATATATCATATCTATTTTTTCTTTTTTTGTTTCACCAATGTAACTCGGTCTTATGCCCAAACCCACTATTATTAGTAAAACGAAAAACCCGAAATGCAATGGGTTGAAGAAATCTATGTTAGATAAGAAAACAAAGAATTTTTCAGAAAAACTGTAAATGTTTTCACCAAAGTTCTGTAAACCTGTTGAAAAAAACTCGTAAAATCCAACAGGTATACTAAATGCTGAAGGATCTATCAATAAAAGGAAATATGCTAGTAAAAACAGAGCAGGGATAAAAAACGGTCCGATGAAAAGAAAGGCATTTGAAATCCATTCAAATATCCCTTGTTTTTCTTTTTTTGGTGCTACTTTTCCGTAGTCTACACTTATAACAAAATCAGATATGCCGCTTCTTGTAATCGTGTACCCAAGAGCATGACATGCTGTTTGATACAATATTCCTAAGAAGTTTGTGAATCTGCATAGCGGTTCATGCTTGTGCCATATTTTCGATAGCATGTGCCTCTGACTTTCAATGAGCAATAGTTGAATGAACCAGAATAAAAGTAAACCAAGTATTGGTGCTAATGGTGCAAAAACAAATGTATCAATTGATGAGCCATCCATATCTCTTTCTCATTTTTATGAATACGAGTGATTTATATAAAATCTTATATTACATCAATCTCTAGCTCGTTTCCCATATAATCATAGCCCTTCCAAGAGTTTTCATTGAAAGGATTTGCAACAATAATATGTATTTTACCAAACCTATTAAAAAGATCCAAATCTGCCTCTGATGGTATTGCAAAAGGCGATGGATGACTATGCACAGTTCCAACAATACTATAGTCTATCGGCAACATGTGCAACTTAAAGATTGCATGAGAATCACCAGATACCGTTCCGGGTAAAATCATGACTTCACGTATTGTATCCTTCGCAATTTTATCAATACGCAACAAACCACCAAATTCTTTTGGGTAATTTGATTTAGATGCTTCCAAAATTAGATTCAAACATTTCCTTGTAATTTTCCATTTTTTGCGAACTGGCGTAATCTTTTCTTTTCGTTTGAAAAAGCCCATGTTTTTATCGCACCAGCTTTAGCCTAACCATCTGGTAGAAACTCTCGCCGAATCTAACAAACTTTGCCTTCTTCTCAGAACCAGTAACTATGATTTCACTGTCGGTTGTAACATTCTGAGAATAATTTCCATCTATAACAAGTTTGGATTCTTTTGTTTGCGGTAAAATCTTTACGCCGATTTTTTTATCAAGCGGTACAACCCACGGCCTGGCAGATAACCTAAAAGGTGCCAGAGGCGCTATAACCATCGCGTTAACCGAAGGATCCATTATAGGACCACCAACACTCAAAGCATAACTAGTTGAGCCAGTTGGTGTAGCAATTATTATTCCATCTGCACCAAGACTTTCAAAACGCTCACCTTCAACAAAAAGCTGAAGATACATTATCTTAGCAATACGCGCTGTTTGAACAGTAACCTCATTCATGGCATCAGGCAGCCGTTTTCCATCCACAGTAATTTTTAATTTAGCCCGTTCCTCTATGTTGTATTTTCCCTCGATAACTTGTTTTAAACCACCAATCGCATATTTTGATTCAACCTCTGCAAGAAAACCCATGCCACCTGAATTAATTGCAAAAATCGGTTTATCCACACCCTGCAAAGTCCAAAGTATAGTACCATCCCCGCCAAGTACCACAACAATATCTGATTTTTTGTTGATCTCTTCTAAAGAGCATCCCTTTATTTTTGTTTCTTCAGCAAAACTCTTTTCAGCAAAAACATCCCCGTTTTCCATCAAAAAATCATACACATCTTTTGCTAGAGAAATAGTACTCTTCGCACCAGGTTTACATACAAGACCCCACTTCATAATAACGCCTCACACAGTTGCCGCTTTTATAAGCGGCGCCAACCTCTTCAAAAGAGACGGATGTTTTAAAACCAAAGCCTTCACAAGACTCAACGTACTTATCTCATCAAAATTATAATCTTTCAAAGAGTCAGCCAGCATGTTAAATGTTTTATCATCCATATCGAGCATTATCTCTTTTACAACATAGTTTCTCTTTATTTTTTTACCAAACGATTCTTTCCAGCGGTTCTCATACTCAATTAATAATTCTTTACTGAAATTTTGCTTATCAACTGCTTTACCTATTACTTCACCAGCCATTTTACCGCCTTCAAGACAATGTGTTAACCCACCACCGGTTATAGGATCAACGTGTCTTGCGGCATCACCAACTAAAACAAGGTTGTCACGCACTGTTTCAACTGGCATAGAAACAGGTACTGCACCCGCTAAGAAACGCAGTGGCCTGCCTTTTTTCAAACCAGGATGAGCAGAGATGAAAGTATCAAGAAGTTTTTTAGCCATACCCGGTTCGCTTAGACTTGCTAGTATTCCTATTCCTACGTTTGCAACATCTTTTCCCTTTGGGAAAACCCAGACGTACCCACCAGGAGCAATTTTTTGGCCAAGGTAAAAATCACAATAACCCTCGTTGCAATCAATCCCGGCTAAAGTATATTGAGCACACGTCTCAAGATCAGCTGGTTTCAAAGTCGTATTAATGCCTGCCCACAGCCCAACTTTCGAGTCAACACCATCAGCACCAACAACAATATCTGCTTCGACTTCAAACTCATCATCGAAATGTTTAGCCTTCACACCTTTTATCTTATTTTTTTCTTTTGTAAGACCAGAAACCTGCGCGTTCATCTGATATTTTACACCGGCTTTCATCGCTCTTTTAGCTAACTCCTGGTCGAAAATATCTCTATAAATTACGTACCCTGTTTCATTACCAGCTTTATCAGCTGAAAGCTTCACCATTGTGCCATTAGGGGAATAGATGCGTGCACCATCCATCCTGCCAGCTATCCAACGAGTTCCATCCAGCATATCCCATTTGTCTATCTTACGACTAATGCCCTCACCACAAAGAACAGGTACGCCAACCTCTGATCTTCTTTCCAAAACCAGAACCTTGGCACCAGCTTCCGCAGCAAAACGAGCGGTAACACTACCAGCAGGGCCGCTACCAACAACTACAACATCATATTTCATAACTAGTAAACCTCCTGATTAATTGCACCAACAGGACAGGTTTTCATACATATAGAACAGCCTATACACTCATCTTTATCAACAAAAGCTTTGCCGCTACACCAAACGATTGCATCCTGGGGACAAACAGAGATACATCCGCAACATGCAAGGCATTTACTACTATCGACCTTTGCTTTAGGCTTTACCATATGATTCACCCTTT
This sequence comes from Thermoplasmatales archaeon, assembly GCA_041305005.1. Lineage (GTDB taxonomy): Archaea > Thermoplasmatota > E2 > DHVEG-1 > DHVEG-1 > JARYMC01. The sequence continues at coordinate 3,505 of JBFYMH010000072.1, forward strand.
GTTATACCAGATGCTATTAGATGTGCTATCCTTATAGGCTCTGGTACGACACCCCTTATAGTAGAAATCTTTATTATTTCTTTTGCCCCCTCTAAAGATATACCCACACACTTAACATAAATAGGGTTATGCAACGTTTTCACACTATGGAGCTTTCCTTTTTTTATCAAATCAAATCGCCTCTTCCAGTCATCGAAATTTTTCTGCAGCGCTTTCTTTATTTTTTCAAAATCAGGCTTATCTCTTGTAATTGTTACAACTGGTAGTTTCGTATCGGCATATATCTCTTCTATATCAATCACGTTGAAACCGCCGAGTGTAATTCCATCAAGCATCATAGCTTTCAACTGTTTTCTATGTCGCGTATTTCTTATCATCTCTTTACAAACATAAGTACCATCAGATCCATCAACTTCAACTTGATTTTTCAAAACGCATTCGAGATATTCTCCACCACGCATCACAACACCAATTACTGTCACATATTTCTCAGTAAATGTAAAAGGAGAATCGTCAATACCAAGTAATCTTATTTGTTGTTTCAT
>JBFYMH010000073.1:0-13710 GCA_041305005.1 Thermoplasmatales archaeon
TTTCAAGGTATACTTCCATCTCATCACCCTCTTTGCATTGGACATCGGCTTCCATAAGAGGAAGACCAACGTTTATAGCGTTGCGGAAAAATATCCTGCCAAATGACTTGGCCACAACACAGGCTACTCCTGCATACTTAAGCGCTAATGCAGCCTGTTCCCTTGAAGAACCACAACCGAAGTTATTACCGCCTACTATTATGTCTCCAGGCTTTACCTTTTTCGAAAAACCCGGGTCAATACCTTCCATTGCATGATCTGCAAACACCTGCATATCAGTAGTACGCAAATATTTTCCAGGTATTATGACATCTGTATCGATGTCATCTCCAAATACCCATATTTTTCCTCTAATTATTTTTTCCATAAATTCTACCTCAGGCAAGTTTTTAGTTGTTGCGAGCTTATGTAGCGGAGTTTACACCTCTAATGGTACCGTATTACCCTGGAGTACGTCGTTTTCGGTAACCTTTACTTCTTTTACCACATTGCCATAGCTGATCTGGTATGGCTGTGTTGGCGCTACATCAAACTGGGTCTGTCCGGAGATGGGTCCTTCTGTTGAATACGGAACTGTGAATGAATATATACCGTTCGAGGTTGTTGTTTGTGAATATGTAAATGACCGTCCCTGGCTGGTACTAATTGTAGTGCTTATAGTCACATTCTCACCTGCAGGTGCAGTTCCTGTGATCTTTGCTCCTTCTACATATTCGAATATCTTTACGTAACCTGAGTTTTCTTCTTTTATCTTTCCGCCGAAAAGCACGTTGTATACATTCTTGTATCCGATTTCCTGGCTCTGAGAACTAGTGACACCGGGAGATTCATGAACCATACGATAATGTTTGAGGCCGTTAGTGTCAAAAATATGCAATTTAGCTTCCATAGAGTTGAAGTAACGCTCACCAGGTACATTCATTACTCCCTGGTCTGTTTGCACAGGTATGTAATAATTATCCGTATCCAGTGTCCACGAGGCCATAGCATAGAATTTTCCAGTGGCCATTTCAACATCGGAGACTATGTATCTGGCTCCCATTTTATTTTCATCAGGATGGATGGCTTCAAGGACTGCAGTCGCTTCATCTTCAGACGAAGCAGTGAAGAATGTAGATGCACCTGGCCGATTTTCTTCTTCTATACTATTCGTCCGCCCACCGATACCCTGTTGGAAGGGATTGGCATTTGGGATTCTGCGTCCAATTACTTCTATCCAGTGTCCATAGTCCCACCAGGACATAACTCCGTAGGCTGTATCCGGGTATGGATATATCTCTCCACTTACAGGTGCTTCATATAGCTCATAAAAGTCCAGACCAGGGTCGGGAGTATTGTCTTCCATCCATCTAAGTGCTTCCAGCCATTGATTGCCCGGCCCACCTGCATATTGTGCCTGCTGTGTTGCCAGACTATAGTTTGGCAGGACAAGTACAACAATGACTATAACAAGTGATATAATGTGAATGGGTTTAAGTTTATGAGTTGTAGTCTCTTTTGTTTTTCCTGCAGACTTTTGTTTAATTTTTTCAGTTGCCATCAAGTTGCTCAATTTGAGGTCTTTCCAACCTGCCAAATCCATGAACTTGATCCCAACGTATGAGCTGAGTATTGCTGCATTCACTGCATAATAATAAGAGAAACGGTTCTGTTGTAACATCGCCCATAGTACCATGAGTGTCCAGACTATAAGCAAGGTTTTTTCCTGGGTGTTCTTCTTTTTGGTTGCTTCGTAGGTCAATATTGCAAGTCCAAGGATAGATACAAAACCCATTACAGCAAAATAATAGTAGAATGATGCCTCGAGCAGCAGTATCGACAGTACAACTAATGTCCATACTATTAGCAATGATGTCCATACTTTCTGCAATGCCTTCTTCTCTTTGGAGGCTTCATATGCCAATATCGCAATTGCAATAATAAATACAAAACCAATGACTACAAAATAGTAGAAGAAAGTGCTATCGACCAGAGGTGCTGCTTCTCCTATAGTCAGTGATCCACCGGTTCTCTTAAAATACCCAAATACACCAATAAGCATTGTGTATACGGATGGTGAGATTGCCTTGGTTATCAATATAACTGCCGCAACACCTGCCAATATGGTCAAAGGATAGATATTCTTATTCAGTTTTCTTTTCTGCATTTCCGTAGAAAGGAGCGTTAACAGGGGAAAAGCCAGTATACCAGCAAGCAGTCCCTTCTCATTTATTGATTTTGTACCTCCTATCTCAGGTACCATGAGTACCATCACGAGAGTTACTGCGAATATGATCATTCCACCTACTGCAAGGTAATCAGTGGTCCTACTATGCATGTGGTCCACAATGTGCTGTATTGTAATGTAAAGGCCAATGATCAAACTGAAGAAAAGAGCTCCTTTCCAGGTGAGTGTATAGGCTCCCATAGAAATGCCTGTAAGTATAAAATAAGGCAATGCTGGCCGGAGGGTTTCAAAAGGTGTCTTTTTCAGGTTATTAAATGTGATGGGATGCTCTCTTGCAACCTTTACTGCCATGACTAAGAAGGCGGCTGTCATTGTGCTGAACAAAACTTCTGCAATATGGTGATCGTTAAAGCCTATGATGGACCTTGAGAGTATCTGGCCGGGTGCAAGCGCTATGAGTATAGCTGCCAGCAGTCCGATTCTCCTGTCGTCAAATATCCATTTGGTAACGAAATATGTGGCTATGACTACCAATGCAGCTATGAATGCCGGATAATATGCAGAGACAGTGTAAATGAGTTCCTGGCTTGGGTTTCCACGTCCCAGTATCCAGAGTATTATCCCAAGTGACATGTCAAACAGTGGTGCAAAGACCTGAATAGTGCCTCGAGGATAATTTGTATATGCATCAAACCAGAGCATGTGAGGGAAATTATGCAGCATTGCTTCTACATTCCTCAGGTGGTACCAGGGATCGTTCTCGCTTAGTTTCACAAAGTTCTCAGCTAAGAAAACCTGTGCTTTAGGGATAGTCCTTATATAGAACGCTACGAGACATGAGATCAAAACCCCTAATGCATAGGGTATACTCCCTTTTAGATCTCTTTTTGTATCTTCATCTTTGCTCATGGATTCAACTCTTTGCTTAATTGTAATGGCAATGAATAGCTAATATTTATCTTTTCACAATAAAATGAATATATAGTAGATATAAGTTACATTTCTTGTATAATTGGTTTTTGGAAGTTTTCAAGTATCTGGTAAGTTCTAAATACTGATCTTCCGTCTTTTTCAATTTAAGGGCTCATTATTTGAACCCAGTTTCTCTTTATATTTAAAAGTAAGAGAACATTATATGACTAAATCGCTAGTATTATATTTATTTACTTTATTAAGTCTACTTCGATTTAAACGCGAAATCGAATATGCTGAAAGATTCTGTTCATATTTAATTTCATCTGAAATAGGTGAACAATGTGAAAATATGTTTTATAGCTGATGCAACTTCCATCCATACAACAAGATGGGTCAAATACTTTTCAAAACTGGGGCATGAAATACATTTGATCACATATGAACCACCTGAAAACCCTGTAGAAGGGGCGAATCTATATGTTATAGATTCAGTATTTAAGAACCTCTATCTTGCGTTTCCTTTCCGTCACATAAAGATAATGCGTATTATCAAAAGGATAAAACCAGATATTGTCCATGCACATTTCATAACGAAATTCGGATTTCATGGGGCTTTGCTTGATTTCCATCCACTTATCATGAGTGCATGGGGAAGTGATGTGCTTGTTCTTCCTAAAACCTCTAAGCTGTTGCGCTATTTTACAAAATTCAGTCTTAAAAAAGCTGATTTAATACATGCTGTTTCTGAATACATGGCAAAGGAGATTACTTCTTCTTTTGGTGTTCCAATGCTTAATATTAAGGTAGTACCATTTGGTATCAACTCTAAGCAATTCAATCTAAATGTAGAGTTTGCTCAAACAAGACAACTATTAGCCGGGGAAAATGATCCTATCGTAATAAGCGCAAGGAATTTTGAGCCCGTCTATAATATTGAATGTTTCATTAATGCAATTCCTCTTGTTCTTACAAAAGTTCCCAATACAAAGTTTGTGTTGCTTGGTAAAGGTACATTAAGAAGCAGATTAGAGGAAATGGCTGAAGAATTTGGAATTTCCGATTCAGTCAAATTCATTGGGCATGTACCGCATGAAGAACTTCAAAAATTCTTTTCGTGTGCAGATGTTTATGTATCAACTTCATTGTCAGACAGTTTAGGTGTTTCAAATCTTGAAGCAATAGCATGCGGGTTACCAGTTATTCTAACTGATATTCCTATAAATAAGGAATTTATGGAAAAAGGTATGGCTATTGATGTATTTCCTCCAGGGAATTCAAATGTTCTGGCAGAAAAAATTATTGAAGCAATCAGATATCCTGATACAAATAATCGCAAAAAAAATTATGAAATAATTGTTGATCAATATGAATGGGATGAAAATATGAATAAAATGAATGATTTATATTTTACAATTGTTAATTGTAGTCACTGATAAATATAACATAAAAATGGATGAAAATATGAATATACTATTCATCGGAGAAATCAATAAAAACGATGGCAGCAGCAAAAGAATGATTCCTTTATTATCTCATGTAACTAATAAAGGCCATAATACTGCATTAGTTGTACATTCAGATGATTATGGTCACTTGCACGAATTTCTGAGGGGTGCAAAAATATATTCTTTTGATGCAAAATACCCTTCAATTATCTCAAATGCACATAAAATAACTGGAATAGAAAGAGAATTCATTTTCTCAATAAAGGCTTTTTTCTTAACAATAAAAGTGTTGAAACGTTCAAATTCAGATATTATCTATAGTTTTAATCCCCACGCTTATAGTGGTGGTGTCGGGTTAATATGTTCAAAACTATTTAAAAAACCATTTGTTCTTGAATTTAGTGACCTGTCGTGGGAATGGAATGAATATATACCAAAGTCAAATACAAGTCGTTATGTAATGAAAATATATGGTGCCATCCAAAAGGAGATTTTAAAACAGGCGGATATGATCATTGCTACTCCTTTTTTAAAAGAATATTGTATAAAAATCGGCATAAATCCTGAGAAAATTGATATAATACCATGTGGTGCAGACTTCAACCTATTCAACAAGAATGTAAATTGCGATGATATTGTTAAAAAATACGAGTTAGAAGGATTCAACATAATAATATATACTGGAGCTTTATATAAAGCCTTTGGAATCTCGGATCTGCTCGATGCTATGGATTTAATTATCAAAAAACATAAAAATACAAAACTTGTATTGGTTGGCAGATATATTGAGAAAGAAATGAAAGAATTCAATGAAAAGATTGAGGCATACGGTCTCAAAGATAATGTCATCTTTGTAGGACTACAGCCATATAGCGAAATTCCAAAATTCATAAATTCAGCAGATATTTGTGTAAACCCGTTTCCTGGAAATCCTATTTGTAGGGCAGGAAGTCCAGTAAAGGTTTTCGAGTACATGCTTTGTGGAAAACCTGTAGTACATAGTGATCTGGAATGTGTTGAGGATGTCGTGATTGATGGAAAAACCGGTTTATTTTACAAAGCAGATAATATTCAGGACCTGGCTGATAAAATAAACACTTTAATTGAAAATCCGAAATTACGCAAAGAACTTGGAGGTGCTGCCGAAAAATTAATTTTGGAAAAATATACATGGGATAAATTAGGAGATAAATTAATTGAATGTTTTATATGTTATAAGGAACATGCATAAAAAAAGATAGACATGAATGACAAAATATACGATAAAGAATTCTATGAGAACTGGTTTAGAAAATCAGATACTGAAGATGATATTGGTTATCAAAATAATGCAAAGTATTTGTATTCAGTAATACCTGCTAAATATTTAGACAACATCACTAAAGTCGCTGAAATCGGTGGCAGCACCGGAGGCAATCTTTTTTATATAGGCAAGTATAAATGTTTCCAAACACTTGACAATTATGAACTATCCGAGGATGCAATAAATCTCGGTAAAGAGAGATATGTGATTGTGAATCAAATACATGCAAACCTTTTAGAAGAAACTATTCACAAAAAATATGATCTGATTATATTATCAGATATCGTGGAACATTTTAAGGATGATAATGGCTTCTTAGAACAAGTTAAAACAAAAACAGAGTATATCGCACTTAAAATGCCTATTGAAAAAGCGGTTTATACTAAGCTGAAGCGATATTTTTCAAAGAACCCTGTAGTGTTGGGAGAAACCCATCCAAGTGGCCATTATCATGAGTACACGGTTAACGAAACATTAGATTTTGTCGAAAAATACTTCGAAATAATTAATTTTTTCCCATATAGTATTCAGCAGGATAAAGAAGTTCTTGAATCTAACAATGCCCGGTATCATCAAAATCAAAAGATTAAGAAATTGTTCTATATGATGCAGAGGTTATTTTATAAATTTGTCCCATTATCTATATTTCTCTCTGTTTTTGGCGGCAATGTATTTTTATTTGCAAAAACAAAAAGCGATACAACTATAGTCAATGAGAATTCTTATGAAAGTAATAACAATTGTCGGAACACGACCTGAACTCATCAGGCTGTCAGAAATAATCAAGAAGCTTGATACATATATGGAGCATGTATTAGTCCATACCGGCCAGAATTTTGATTATGAGTTAAATGAAGTATTTTTTGATGAATTGTGCATCCGGAAACCTGATTATTTCATGAATTCCAGAGCTGAAACCCCTTTCAAACAGATATCCACTATTTTAGAGAAAACAGAAGAGATTCTATTGAAAGAAAAACCAGATGCTTTATTAATTTTAGGTGATACCAATTCTGGTCTAAGTGCAATAGTTGCTAAACGTCTGGGAATTCCTGTATTCCATATGGAAGCAGGTAATAGATGTTATTCTGATAAGGTTCCTGAAGAGATCAATAGGAGAATTATTGATTCTTGCTCTGACATTCTATTACCTTATACACAAAGGAGCAGAGAGCAACTATTACTGGAAGGGTATCATCCAAGCAAAATATTTGTTACTGGGAATCCAATTGCTGAAATTATTCGAAAATATATTGAAAAAGCAGACAGTAGTCAAATACATGATGAAATAGGCATCAAAAAAGATGAAAAATATGTTTTAGTAACCATGCACCGGGAAGAAAATGTTGATGATCCAAAATTGCTCACTGGGCTTTGCGATACTTTGTTGACTATTTCAAGAAACTATAAAGTAATAGTCAGCACTCATCCACGTACCAGAAAAAGGCTTGAGCAAATCGAAATAGGTCAGGATGACAGTTTAATGTTCATGAAACCATTTGGTTTTATAGATTTTTTGAAATTACAGAGGAATGCATTTTGTATCATTACAGATTCCGGAACTGTTCAGGAAGAAGCTACTATTCTTTCTGTACCATGTATCTTAATGAGGACATCGACAGAAAGGCCTGAATTATTAGAATGCGGAGGGGTCTTTATGGCTGGAGTGAATAAAGACGAGATTCTGGACAGTTTTAATGTGATAGTAAATTCAACTGAACTTGATGCTTATATTCCGAATGATTATCACGATGATGTTTCGAATAAAATCATCAAAATCCTGATGAGGTATAAAAATGTTTAATGATCAAAGAATACTAATCACTGGAGGGAGTGGTTCATGGGGTAATGAACTTACAAAGCAGCTTTTTGAAAAGTATGATCCAAAAGAGATCATCATCTATTCACGTAGTGAGTTACCACAAGTAGAGATGCAGAGACGATTTAATAATAATCAGAAGTTGAAGTTTCTGATCGGTGATGTAAGGAACCTACACACATTAACAGAATCCATGAGAAATGTGGATTATGTATTCCATCTGGCTGCACTCAAACACGTACCAATATGTGAAAGTAACCCATGGCAATCTGTTGATACTAATATAATCGGCACTGAAAATGTGATACGGGCTGCAATAATAAATAAAGTAAAACTAGTGATTGATGTTTCAACCGATAAGGCATGTGCTCCAATAAACATGTATGGTGTTTGTAAGTCTGTTGGAGAAAAACTTGTCATACATGCCAATGAAAGAAGAAAAAACACAAGGTTCGTATGTATAAGAGCTGGTAATGTAATGGGAACCAGAGGAAGCATAATACCATTCTTTAAGGATCTTATTAAAGCAGGGAAGGATGTGCCTATAACAGATTATGGAATGACTCGCTATTTTATGACATTAGAAGAAGCTATAGGACTCTTATTCAAAGCAATAGAACATTGTTACGGCGGCGAGATATTCGTTATGAAAATGCCGGCATGCAAAATTACTGATCTGGCAGAAGTTATGATCGAAGAATTTAATGGACAAAGCAAGCTTTATGAATTTGGCATTCGCCCTGGAGAGAAACTTCATGAAGTATTGATCTCAGAGTATGAAGCAAAGGACACTATCATATTCGATGATTCATATTATGTAATATTACCTTCCTTAAATGTGAATGATGTTAAAGAAAAATATCAACAATTCGAAAAGTTTTCTGCCCACAGTTATTCATCAAATGATAAGTTGATGAGTAAAATAGAAATCAGGGCTAAATTGAAAGCTGGAGGTTTTATTTAAAATGGTTTCTGCAAAAGTAAGTCGATGTAAAAGACTTGCTGAACAAATAATTCCACCTATTATTTATTTGAAAATGAAAAAATATTATATGAAACGCAAATATAAACCTGCTTGGCATATAATTAAGGGTGGAAATTTAAAAGGAAGAGAGATATTTGTAGATCAAAAGGATGGCTATTGGCAAAAAGAAATTGTAGATGGTACCCAAGATCAATACTTCTTTAACTACTTAGCTAAGTTGCACTTAGAAGGAAAAGTCATATTAGATATTGGTGCACACGTTGGCTATCACTCTATGAATTTCGCTCAACTTGTAGGTCAAAATGGGTGTGTCTATGCTTTTGAACCTAACATCTTTAATCTTAGAAGATTCTATTTGAATTTGGAAAAAAATGCCGATTTAGCAAAACGTATTAAAATTCATGATTTTGCAATTTCAGACCAGACAGGAGATATCGAATTTAATTTTAGTTCAAATGTTGATGATGGAAAAAGTAGTGGTAGCTTTATCTCGGGTGCGCATACTCCATATCAAAACCACGTTTATGATAACATTGGATTCTCCAAAATGTCGGTGAAAACAATATCTCTTGATGAGTTGTTATATTCAAATGAAGCTACTTTAATTCCTTATTTATTGAAAATTGATGTTGAAGGCGCTGAAAATCTGGTACTTGAAGGTGGTTATGATATGATTAAAAAATACAAGCCTTTGATACTCATGGAAATACATTCCATTTTTAATATGTTTAAAACATTTGAATTCTTCATGCCGTTGGGTTATAAAATCGAGCTTTTACACGAAGAACGTGATGGGCGTTGTTTTATTGCAGCAACTTCAGAAGTAGGGACATAATACTATGAAAACCCTCCAAATAGGAAATATAGATACTAAAGGTGGTCGATTCAATGGTGCAGATTTACATCAGGCACTACTAAAAAGGGGGATAAAATCGCAATTATGCGTAAGCATGAAAAAAACAGAGGACGAAAATACTTGGCAGTTATCTCTTTTTTTTGGTTCAAGGATTTTAAAATTCATTGTAAGACAAATTGAAAAATTATTATCAATTCAGTCTATTTTATATCCATCTTTTTTGCTGCTTTATTTTGATAAGCGTTTCCTTGAGGCGGATATTGTTCATTATCATCTTATACACACCGGTTTTTTTAGCATACTTGCTTTGCCAAAACTATCGCAAATGAAGCCAACTGTATGGACTTTGCATGATCCTTGGGCAATGACAGGGCATTGTATTTATCCGTTTGATTGTATTAGGTGGAAAAAAGGGTGTGGGAAGTGCCCACGTTTAGATACTCACATTCCTATGTTCATAGATAATACAAAATTAATGTGGAAAATCAAAAGATGGGTATATAGTCGTTCAAATCTTGATATTGTAGTCGCTTCTAAATGGATGCTAGATATGGTAAAACAGAGTCCATTGTTTTCTAACTGTCGCATCCATTATATTCCATTTGGAATTGATCTTAATGTATTTCATCCAATGAATGCAAAAGAAGCAAAAAAATTACTAGGTGTAAATCCAAATAGTATAGTGCTTGCATTCAGGGCAACAACCAGTGAATTTAAAGGTTTGTCCTATGTTAGAGAATGCATTCAAAAGCTGAGGTGTGATGAGCCGATTTGTCTTTTAACAATCGGTGAAAAAAATTTACTTGGTGAGTTTGGGGATAAATATGAAATAGTCGACTTAGGATGGATTGATGAAAGTAAACTACCCCTATTTTATAATGCATGTGATATTTTTCTCATGCCTTCTACAGCAGAAGCTTTTGGTGTGATGGTAATAGAGGCAATGGCTTGTGGAAAACCAGTAATTGTTTTTGATGGGACTTCGTTGCCAGAAGTCATTTTTGCACCAAAAGGTGGAATTGTGGTTCCACAGGGAGACGTTGAAGCTTTAAGAGTTGCCATTGAAGATTTAATAAGCAATTCAAAAATGCGTCAAGAAATTGGTAATTCAGCTTGTAGTATAGCTAAAGAAAACTATGATGCTCATATTTTTCTAAACAGGATTATTGAATTATACGCAAAAGTAATTGAAAATAGAAAAAAACAAATAAGGATTTAACATGTGAGACATGTATCTGATATAAGTTAATAATGTAATACTTAAATCACTCCAACTGAACTATCATAAAATCGATTTCATTATAATGTAGCATTCTTGGTTAGTATTTTATAAGGGATATTATGAAAATATTAGTTTTAGGGCACAGGGGAATGGCAGGCCACATAATCTATGATTATCTAAGTACTAAAACCAATTTTGAAGTCTTTAATGCGGATGAATTTCTTGGATACAAATTTAATTCAATTACGAATTTGGAAGAACTTGAAAATAAATTACATGAACGTTCAGTTGATTACATAATAAATTGTATTGGTCTTTTGAAAAGGCAATGTAATGAAAATCCGATTAGTGCAATCGCTATTAATTCTTTGCTACCACATCAATTAGTAAGAATTGCAGATGAAATTTGTGCTCATGTCATTCATTTAAGTACCGATTGTTACCTGGATGATGATGTTTATGGGCGGAGCAAAAGAGCTGGAGAAATAAATTATCATAATCACGTAACCATAAGGACAAGTATAATCGGTCCAGAAATCAAAAGAGATGGCGATGGATTATTTGAATGGTTTATGAGGCAGGAAGGTGAAATAAACGGCTATACAAATGTCATTTGGGATGGAATCACCACCTTGGAGTTAGCTAAGTTTATTTCATATTATATCGGTTCTGATAACAAATTATATGGTATTAAAAACCTCCGCTCTAACCAAAAAATATCAAAATATGATCTTCTGGAATTGATAAAAGTTATCTATAGTAAACAAATACAAATAAATAAATTTACTAAAGTGATAACTAATAAAACTGAAAAGAATGACTTTTTAGAATATAATATTCCACCCTATTACCAGATGATCAAAGAATTGTTTGAATATCAATTTAGTTGAGCATTCACAAATACCATGTCTGTAATGTTCTGTAATTCCTAAATTAACTAAGTTCATGTTCCTTTCAATTTATAGTTGTTAAGTATAAATACTTCCATATACAATATTAATATGGGGATTTGAATAGGTTTTAAAGAATTCTCTGATGAGCAATGGAAGTTTATATTTAACTAGTGCTTTGCAGTATGAATCATCTCATTACATTTATTTGCACCATAATGTTCTTCAACTCTTCATATATCTTCCTGTCATATTTCAATATTGAAAGAGAATATACTATAAATCCCAAAACAGTTGGGAACAGTACCAATAATAAACTGGATAAAGGTACACATAATCGGTATCCTTCAACAAATAAGAGCATAATGAAAGATGCTTTTAAGATGCTCATTAAGCTATCCTTCTCTATAACAATTTTCATTATCTTTGATAGAAATAATAATGTCAGTATAGTGTTTATTCCCATAGTAACAAATGTAGCAATTGCCGCACCAGCAATTCCTATCGAAGGTATCAAGAAGGCATTCAATGCAATATTTGCGACAACTGCAACCAATGTGGCTTTAAATAGATCTTTGAGCTGGCCCAGTGCAGTTAGATATGTAGACAATAAATAGTAAAAAATATTTAGTATTTGTACGAGAAACAATATCACCATTGTCACATAACCTCGCGAAACATCTTCCCCATAAATATAATACAGCAATTTGTCCCCCAACAAAAATCCTCCTACAAACATTGGGATGGCCAATATCAGAGAATATGTAAGTGCGCGAGATAGTGAAATCTCTATAAGGTTCTTCTCTCCAATCTTTCCCCATCGACTGATCCTTGGCAATAATGTTGAACGAAAAGCTATCATTGTAAATGCTGCCAATGATGTAAACTGTAATACCAGGCGGTATACTCCAACATCTGAATCATTTAAATAATAGCCAATCATGACAGTATCAGAAGTTGAAAATACTACCATTCCGCTTGAAATCAAAAAGATCCACATTGAAAATGTTGATAAGCTTTTGATATGTTTCCAGCCAAAGCTCACCAGTCGTAAATCAAAAAAACGTAGTTGTACCATGGCTGCTATAAACATCGCCACTACAAAACCGCCCGCAAGACCAGCAACACCAAAACCTAGATAAATCGCAACTACCTGAATAACAATGCGCAAAAAGTTATTTGCAAAGTTTCCAGTTGCATGTATCCCTACTTTGCCGCATCCTTGCAGGCCAAATGAAATAGCTCCGAATAATACTGCTACAAACAGTGATAGTAAAAGCCAGATGTAAGTGTCAGCATCGTTGAGATTAATAAAATAACTACGGAATACAACAAGCATCATTACGACCAGTATCACAAACAGTAATCGAAGGAAAACAAAAGCACTGAAATATTCATCCTGATCCTCTCCTTCGCTTATTCGTTTAATCGCCGCTCCCGCAAACCCTCCATCGGTTACCATGCCCACGATGCTAAAATATGCAAGAAACAAGAAGTATTGGCCCAAAACACTCGTACCTACTGTACGTACAAAATATATATTACTTAAAAAACCAATGGCTGTGAGTGCAATCTGCCAGAAAAGTGACACTATGCTTTGTCGTTGAACTGCACCTATACTCATAATGCGCGATAAGAAATTGTTATATTTGGACATGTTTATGATGTAACGGAAATTTGTGAGGCATAGAGAGGAATATATTAGTTAAAGAGTGATATCTACAGGTCAAATTAGATACAAGCATAATATAAAAGCATCACCTTGTTCTCCTCAAGTTTGTCCATAATACTTTGTCAACTTTATTTGTGCTCATATTCATTTAAGTCCTTAACGAGTTATGACACAATAGGTCTCATTCTACAAAATATCGCCATTGTTCATTTTATTTCTAAGCGCACTTCTTGTTTTGTAGATGGTAGGCTTTAATTCAATTTCGGAGTAAGTTTTGGAAGTCCCGAGAGAAACTCTTCACATTGGTATTGAATCGGCATTATCTATATATTATAGAACTGACTATACGTTGTGAGTAGCTTCTTTGATTCCATATTAATTCCTAAAATGATGCACATGAGCCTACTACCCATAGCTGTTTTTTTGACAATCATCC
>JBFYMH010000074.1:0-8822 GCA_041305005.1 Thermoplasmatales archaeon
AAGTAAAACCTAGAAAAAAATTATTTACGTTTAAAAAGAATAATTGGTGGGTTGCAACAGCATTGATTTTCATATTTCTATTGGTATTATTTTTAAATTCATATTTTAACATAACTTCAGGCGTTTCTTATAACCCTGATGGAACCGGTCTAGACAAATTTTACTTATCAGGTCCTGACCCATATTATAACATGAGAATAGTAAATGAAACACTTTACGGAGCAGATAAGGGGCATTACCAATTCTATAGCAATAACGATCCTCTTCTCAGTTACCCCCTTGGTAAAAGTGGTGGTCGTCCGCCATTTTTAAACATGATGGCCATAGGTTTTAGTAGACTACTCTTACCATTTATGAATGAAATTGATGCAGTCGGTTATTCGATGCAGTTCGTACCCGCATTATTTGGTGCTTTACTCGTATTTCCAGTTTATTTTATAGGCAAAATACTTTTCAATAAAAAAGCCGGACTTATCGCAGCATTTCTTATCGCTTTAATACCTATCCATCTTGGGTCAGGACACGGTTCATCTTACTCTCTGTTTGACCACGATTCTTTAAACCTTTTACTATTTTTCTTAATTTATCTATTTTTGATAAAAAGTATAAAAGATAAAGATTCAACCAAATCTATATTATATGCTCTTTTAGCAGGAATTTTTTTAGCCGCTCTTAATATGACGTGGGTAGAATCACGTTTTGTATATGCAGTAATAGCAGTTTATGTCGTCGTACAACTACTAATCGATATTTATACTAATAAAATAGAAACTAGAGTTATTCGTAGTTCTTTAATTATTTTCTTTGCAGGTTATCTAATATATTTGCCCGTCCGTGCATCGATTGTTGGAGGATTTAGACCAGAACTATCTTTATTTTTGTGTTTCATACTAGCAGCTTTTGGTCTAGCATATATAATTTTCGGCATTAAGAAAACACCTTGGACTATTTCCTTGTCAGCTATATTCATTTTTGCTGTAATAGGTTTAATATTTCTTTATTTCGTCAGAGACCTTTCTTCAATGTTTCCGTTTCTTTCTCCCTTGACTTCACTTTCTGATATATTATATGGTTCCGGAATTTATGGCTCTAAGGTATCAATGACTATTGCTGAGGCATCAACTTCTGCCATCAGTAACACAGTCATGTCTTTTGGTCCAGCTCTTTATTGGATAGCATGGGTTGGTTTGGTCTTTCTCATATATTATTACTATAAGGATAAGCAACGTAGAGATTATCTTTTCATAATTGTTTTATTCCTTGTTGATGTGTGGCTTCTTGGCACAGCTGGTCGTTTTCTAAACGATTTGGTGCCACCGGTAGCAATATTGTGTGGTTTTGTAGTATGGATGGTTATTGATAAGATCGATTATAAACAGATGATACGTAATGTAAGAGGCGCAGGCGGCGGATTTCACGGTATAAGGCGTGGAGTAAAAGTTCTTCATATATTTGGTATACTTTTTGTTGCTTTCTTAGTTGTTTTACCAAATGTGTATCTTGCTTTTGATGCGGCAGTTCCAGGTAATAAAAAAGCCGATTTTTTTGGGAAAAACTTCTCAGGGGCATTCGGTTTAGATCATCCTAAAGAAACTTATTGGACTGATGCTTACAGCTGGCTTAATAAACAAGATATTGACATTCAAGATCCTGCTAAAAGACCCGGGTTTATTTCATGGTGGGACTATGGTTTTTATGCAGTTGCCCTTGGGGGGCATCCGACAGTTGCGGATAACTTCCAGGATGGTATACCACCTGCCTCTAATTTCCATACAGCCACTAGCGAAGAAGAGGCAATTGCGGTATGGATAATAAGATTATTGGAGGGCAATCTTGCAGACAACAATAATCAACTTTCTGATAAGGTCGTTCAGATTTTGAATAAATCCCTTGGTCAGACAAATTCGTCTAAAATAGTAAATTGGACGGAGGACCCAACTATTTCCCCATCTTATGATGCCCCAATCGGAGAGGATTACAACGAGGAACTTAGTAAAGATTGGAGAGTTGGTGGTCAATGGCCTGCTAATGCTTTTTATCACGATGTCACAAAACTTCTTGTTGAAAACTTAGATGATGAAGGCATTACCTGGCTTTATCACGACCTTCAGGATGCTACTGGTTACAGCATTAGATATTATGGTGTAGAGGGTTATGATAAACAAATTTTCAACATATTTGGTTTTTTAGCAGATAAAAGTCTGTTGATGTTGATAGCAAGTGGAAGAGCCGATGGTAACCCTGAGGATGATTTCATACAGGCAAAGTATGTTACACAAAAAAATAAGGAATATACATATAACGAACTTAAAAATTTGAGTACAGATGAGTTGAGAAATGATCCGCCTGTTAATACAAAAACGTACTATAAAGATGCATATTTTGACACTATGTTTTATAGAACATATATAGGCCCATCTTCAGGAGAATCAGGAAGCAAGAGTGAGCCTAATTACCAAATACCTTGTATTAACATGAGGCATTTCTATGCCGAATACGCATCAAATGTAACAAAGGGTGCATATTATACAAATAAGGTGCCAGTTATTATAGCTAAATACTATGAGGGTGCTTATGTTAATGGCAGTATTACATTTATGAACAATTCTTTCGATGCGATAGTAGTCGTTCAGAAGGATTTAGATCACTATAATACTACTTTTGCTATTGATCATGACTCAACTTCCACTAGGGGTGGTAATTTTAGTTTAATTGCTCCTGCCGGTGCCAAACTTCAGGTTCGCAGATATTCATTTAGAGATGACGTGATATTGAAAAACGTGACTTTTAATAGTACAACAGACCAAATGCTATACCCTATATCTGATGATGATGCCATGCGAAAATCCAACAATTACAATCGTCTTCTCAATATATCAATTGACCCAGCAAGTGTAAAAGGATATGTCTATCTCAATGCGGATAACAACACGGCATATAATCTGTCTGTTGATGAGCCGTTATCTGATATAAATGTAACTTTGCAAGAGCTTCAAGACAACGGTCAAACTTTAATTGAGAGAGCTAGTCTAACAACTGACAAAAACGGTTATTTCAATAAATCTGGTTTAATGCCTGGTTTATATATTGTTAGAGCAGAAACCAAAGAGGGTTTTGTTATTCATGATGGTCTAGCAAAACTTCTCCCAGGTGATACATATTATAACATTTCGAAACCAAAGGATGCTGCTATAGAAGGAACTGTTTATTATGATAGGAACGGAAACGATGAGTATGATTCCGGGGAACAGATGTCAGGTGTAACAGTAAATCTTACTTATAATAAAACCGGATTTAGTGGAGAAACAATTGACAGGATCTTTATTGATACTATGCAAACAGATGCAAATGGTCACTACAAGTTCACTGAACTAGTCTACGGTCAATATATCATTAACGTCACTAAACTGCCTCAATATGTTGGAGTTGAAGAAGTCGCGTTAGAAGAGAATAAGACTACAAAACTGAACATTTCAATCGGTTTAACACCAGTCGCAGTAAGTGGTTATACTAAATACGAAATAACAAACATAGACGATGTCTCAGTTGTTTTCTTGCCTGACAGATCCGTACAAAACAATACGGCAGAACAAAAGTCTGTAAAATCTGATAACGGCTCCTATTCTATCGAACTAACTCCTGGTAGTTATAACGTTTCAGCGAGTAAAAAACAAGAACAGACGGTTTTGTATTCTTTTTCCGACAAGCTAAAACTAAATATCGGCGAAGAAACTAAAAACTTTGATATCCCCCTCAAAAAAGAATCAGTTAATGTCAGTGGTGTTACTAAATACGGTGGTGTAAAAATTGCAAATATTAGCATCGATTTCCTAAAAGATATTTTCGTTAATAACAACACTGCGGTGAGCAGCTCAACGCAATCTGATGGTGACGGGGCATATTTCATTGAGTTAACTCCCGGTACGTATAATGTGTCTGTTGAGCAAATCGTTACAGAAGATGACGAGAATGTTACATATACTTTTAGCCGCGAACTTGAAATAATGGCCGGTGAAACTGTTAAAACATTTGACATTACTCTAATGAAAGAAACAGAATAAACTAAAATATGGTTAGGTACAATCCTAACCAAATTTTATTTAATGGTATAGTAAATACTTTTAATATGCTCAGTCAGGATAATGGGACAAAAGCTGTTCGATTTTCGAGAAATACTATCGAGTTGTTTGTAAAACACAGAAAGATGCCAACGAATGATTTGGATGAGGTTTTTAATCAGAAACTAGGGGTTTTTGTCACAATCCATACATTTCCTGAGCACGATTTGAGAGGGTGTATAGGTATACCTCTGCCAGTTATGTCATTGAAAGATGCGATAATTGAATCTGCTCAGTCTGCAACTCAAGATCCTCGATTCCCTCCACTCGGCGATGATGAACTTAAAAACATAATCATTGAGGTTACTATTTTAACAAAACCAGAGTTGATCAAAGTAAAACAACCAAATGATTATCTGTCCCAGATCAAGATTGGGCGAGATGGTCTTATTGTTGAGCAGGGTTTCTATAAGGGTCTTTTGTTGCCGCAGGTACCTGTTGAGCAAGATTGGGATAAGGAAGAGTTTTTATCTAATACTTGTATGAAGGCTGGTTTGATGCCTGATGCTTGGTTTGATAAAAATACAAAAATATACAAGTTTAGTGGGCAGATATTCACAGAAATAAAACCAGACGGAGAAGTTAAGGAGAAGAAACTCGATGGATCTGACGCTTGAAGGTAAAACATATGTCAATGGAAATTTTGAGCAATGTTGTATAGGCGTAGATGATGGTAAGATATCTGCTGTCAAAAAAATACTGAAGGGAGATGAACATTACAATTTTAGAGGTAAAATCATTCTTCCCGCAGGCATAGATATCCATGTTCATTTTAGAGATCCTGGTTTGACACATAAAGAAGATTTTTCTACTGGATCCATGGCCGCAGCGTATGGCGGCATATCCTGTGTTTTTGATATGCCAAATACAATTCCGCAGACGACAACATTACAAACCATCTCAGATAAAATTATTTCAGCCGGTAAAAAATCGTATGTTGATTTTGGTGTTTACGCAGGCGTTACAGACGGCAATATAAAAAATATCAAAGAGTTAGCTAAGAAATGCTGTGGTTTCAAGATATACCTGGGTGGTACTACAAATTCTTTGCAATTCAGCTCAGATAATCTAAAAGAAACGTTTGATAGAATTAAATCGACAAATAAACCTGTTTTGATTCATGCTGAAGACAATAATTGTCTAGTTAGACACAATTTGAAAGAGAATAATCTTGTTGACCACATGAATTCTCGCCCTGCTGAATGTGAGGAAAATGCAATAAAAAATATAATTAAAACATCAAAGGGAACTGATACTAAAATGCATATTTGCCATCTTTCATCTGTTGAAGGAATTGAGTTGCTAAGAAAACGCTCAAAAAATATTAGTTGTGGCGTTACGCCTCATCATC
The DNA here is from genome assembly GCA_041305005.1 of Thermoplasmatales archaeon. Classification (GTDB taxonomy): domain Archaea; phylum Thermoplasmatota; class E2; order DHVEG-1; family DHVEG-1; genus JARYMC01. The sequence continues at coordinate 5,470 of JBFYMH010000074.1, forward strand.
TTTTGTTCTCAGCGCAAGACGATTTAAAGCCACAATCAAATTACAAAGTAAACCCTCCGCTTAGAACCAATTTTGATGGAGAGGCTTTATTTACTGCCCTTAAAAATGGTTCTGTTGATATCCTTGAATCAGATCATGCACCTCACACTATTGAAGAAAAAGATAAAGAATTTGATGCCGCTCCATCTGGAGCTCCTGGTGTGGAGACAATTTTTCCATTGTTTTTGTATATGGTCCAGAAAGAAAATCTTTCTTTTCAAAGGTTGATTTCACTTCTCTGTGAGAAACCGGCAGAACTACTTAACATTTCTAAGGGGAGAATTGAGGTTGGAAGAGATGCCGATTTCATCGTGGTAGATCTAGACAAAGACCGTAAAATCAAATCAGAAAATCTTCACTCTAAATGTGGTTGGACGCCGTATGAAGGAAGGGCAGCTATATTTCCTGAATATGTTTTTGTTCGTGGGGAAAAACTTATAGAAGAAAACGAAATGCTAGGTTCAAAAGGATTTGGCAAGTTCGTTGGTGAGTAATAATATGTTTGATATGTTTCCTCAATGGTTTCAGATATTTTTTGGTTCTATGTTGCCTTGGATTGAAGCAAGGTACGTTGTACCATATTCTATGTTGGAGTTGCACTGGAATTGGTGGCAGGCTTTTCCATTGGCTGTAGCTGGGAATATGTTGCCAATGCCGTTTATACTTCTGTTTTTTCAACATGTTGAGAAGTTTTTGCGTAGATACAAGTTTTGGGTTAGAATCATGGATTGGCTTTTTGCTAGAACAAGGAAGAAAGCAAATAGCAAGATAATAAAATATGAGTATCTTGGCTTGTTAGTTTTTGTTGCTTTACCTATACCATTCACTGGCGGTTGGACAGGTGCTCTTATCGCATATCTGTTTGGTTTAAAATTTTCCAAATCTCTTATAACAATATTTATTGGAGTTGTGATTGCTGCATTGATAATGGTTGCCGTTACACTATATGTAGGTTGGTTTCTATCTTATATAGGCATAAACGTGTAGGCTTGTCTTATGGATGAGGAAATAAAGTTATTGGCTCATAAAATTGTTGACAAAACCTGTAGCAAGGTTAGGAAATCGTATTCAACTGAGTTTCATAAATTAGGTACCAGTATTGGCATTGGTGCTGATGGAACCCCAACAAAGTACATTGATAAAATTGCTGAAGACGTTGCATTGGCTCTTCTAGAGAAATCAGATGTTAAAGTTAATCTTTTGAGCGAGGAAGCTGGTTTTGTTGATTATGGTGGTGAATATACTTTTGTGTTGGATCCTGTTGATGGTACGCGTAATGCTTGCAGGGGCATACCTATTTATTCGGTTTCTTTGGGCATAGGAAAATCCATGCTTAGTGATGTCGAATATGGAATAGTTAAGAACATTCCAACTGGAGATGTTTTTATTGCAGAAAAAAAACATGGTGCCTTTCTCAATAAAAAACGTGTTTGTGTTCCTGATTTTCCTGATAAAGACATTCTTTCATCTCTTGCTCTCGGCAAAAATTTTGATAAACTCACTCTTTCTTTGTCTCAGAAAGATTATGTGCGCTCTCTAGGTTGTTCCTCCTTGGAGATGTGTATGGTTACTGTCGGCGCGTTGGATTTCTATGTTGTTGGTAAGGAGTACATTCGTGTTACTGACATTGCTGCCTCTACTCTTATTGTACGTGAAGCAGGTGGCATTGTGACTAATGCGCAAGGCAAACCGCTTGATATGTCTCTTAGTTTAGATGAGCGTGTTAGTATTATCGCTGCTTGTAATAATGAATTGGTTAGGAAGATAGTCTCCTTAACGTAAACATTTAAAACATGTTCTGGTTTAAGGCTGTTTCAAATGACGATATCTGAAGATATTATTAAGAAGGCAAAAATGAAAACGTTGCATTTCTCTTTGTTAGACCCAGATAAACAGAGTCCTGAGGAAGCCGGGCATCTTGCAAAGACTGCGATGGAGGCAGGTAGCAGTGCAATGATGGTTGGTGGTTCTACACTTATGTCTCAGGATCAGGTTGATGAAACAGTTAAGTCAATTAAAAAACAATCTAAACTGCCTGTTATTTTGTTTCCATCTGGTGCAAAGTTTTTGAGTAAATATGCTGATGCAGTGTTTTTCATGAGTTTGTTAAACTCTCGTAACCTCGGTTATGTTATTCGTGAGCATGTTAAAGGTGCTCCTTTTGTTAAACATTCAGGTATTGAACCCATTTCTATGGGCTATGTTATAGTTGAGCCTGGTATGACTGCCGGCAAAGTAGGTGAAGTTGATTTAGTTGGAAAAGATGATATTCAAACTGCAGTTGGCTATGCACTTGCAGCTCAGTATCTTGGTATGAACTTTTTTTATCTTGAAGCAGGATCTGGTGCACCAATACCTGTTTCTAATGAAATGATTGCCGCTGTTAAAAAGAATATAAGCATACCATTGGTTGTTGGCGGTGGAATAAGAACTGCTAAGACTGCTAGCGAGAAGGCTAAGGCTGGTGCCGATATTGTTGTTACGGGTACTACTCTGGAAGAAGAGCCTGATTTAAAAAAAGCACTTAGTAAGATAATAAAAGCCATTGAGGAATAATTTTTCATGAAAATTTTAGTTGGAATGAGTGGGGCTTCTGGCAGTATCTACGGTATAAGATTACTTGAAGAATTAGTTAAATCGGATAATGAGGTTCATTTGATTGTTTCAGAGGATGCAAAAAAAATCATTAAACATGAGACAAGTTATACTTACGATAAACTAAAAAATAAAGTTGATTTTTCTTATAAAAACTCGGATATGTTTGCAGCACCAGCTAGTGGTTCTTTTAAACTAGATGCAATGGTTATTGCTCCTTGCAGTATGAAAACGCTTTCTGCGATCGCAAATGGTTATGGTGACACTCTTATTTCACGTTCTGCTAGTTGTTGTTTGAAAGAAGAAAGAAAACTCATTCTTGTTTTACGTGAAACACCTTTAGATTTACCTGGGATCAAGAACATGCTTGCTGCAAAACAGGCTGGTGCAACTATTTTGCCGGCCATGCCTGGTTTTTATCATAAACCAAAAAAGATAGAAGAGATAGTTGATTTTGTTGTCGGTAAAATAATGGATCAACTTAGAATGGAACATTCTCTATTTAAAAGATGGAAATAAATGATTAATATGATAAGATTTAATGAAATCAAAGACATAAATCATAAAGATTTCGAAGAAGCAATGACTATATATGAAGCATCTTTCCCCACAAATGAAAGGCAATCAAAAGATACTATTAAAAAAAGAATTGAAAACAATCTTTATCAAATGTTTATCGGCCGCTCGAAAGATAAAGTAGTTTTTATGGCGTTGTTGTA
>JBFYMH010000075.1:0-8362 GCA_041305005.1 Thermoplasmatales archaeon
CTAAAGCGGTGTTTTACACCTCCGCCGCCTCCCCCATTAATAATCTTTTTAATCATTATCTTTAAAAACAGTTATCTGTTTTAAGGGTTGATTCAATGAAATTATTACTGATTCATAGCGATTATATAGAATACGAAGTTAAAGAAAAAGCAATTAAAAATCCTGAAGAAACAAAAATTAAAAAAGATAGATTTGAGGAGGCTTTGACTGCTTTTACTGCTGTAGAAAAAGTTGATGAGAAATCATCTAGTCAAGCTGTTAAACAGGCTGTTGCTGAAATCGAAAAAACAGCCGAACAACTTAAAGTAAAAAACATTATGCTTTACCCATATGCTCATTTATCCTCTGATTTAGCCAACCCAAAGAAAGCCCAGGAAATTTTAATGGAAATTGAGTGTGAACTGAAAAACAAAAATTTCAATGTTCGCAGAGCACCTTTCGGTTGGTACAAATCATTTAAGATATCTTGTAAAGGACATCCACTTTCAGAGCTTTCTAGAGAAATAATTCCCGTAGGTGAAGAAACTGAGTCGTTGAAAAAAGAAAGAAAACTTAGTTCTTACTGGCATATTTTAACAGAAGATGGCAAGTTGCATGATATCAGTAAATTTGATTTCAAAGGACATGAAAACCTAAAGAAATTTGCCTTTTACGAAAAAGAAAAAACAAGGGCAGTCAAAGGTGAACCACCACATGTTGCATTAATGCAAAAGTTGGAAATAGCAGATTACGAGCCAGCATCTGACGCTGGTAACATGAGATTCTACCCCAAGGGCAGATTTATAAAAAAATTGATTGAGGAATATGTAACCCAGCGAGTGATTGAATATGGTGGTCTTGAGGTAGAAACCCCGATAATGTATGATATGGATCATCCAACGCTCTCAAAATATTTGCAGAGATTTCCAGCAAGACAATACCAGATTGAAAGCGATAAGAGAACTTTTTTCATGAGGTTTGCCGCATGTTTTGGGCAGTTTTTAATGGCACACGATGCCACAATTAGTTACAAGGATTTGCCGCTTAAAATCTATGAGTTGACAAGATATTCTTTTAGGCGAGAGCAATCAGGTGAGCTTACTGGTTTGAGACGACTTAGAGCGTTTACAATGCCAGATGTACATGCTTTAACTTCTGATTTAAACATGGCTATGGATGAATTCAAAATAAGATACGATTTATGTCTTAGTGTTTTGAAAAACATTGGCATTGAAAATAATGATATTGAGATGGCTTTGCGAACAACAAAAGATTTTTATGAAAAAAATAAGGATTTCATGACTGATCTTGTAAAAAAACTAGGCAAACCGGTTTTACTTGAGATGTGGGATGAAAGAATTTTCTACTTTGTTTTAAAATACGAGTTTAACTTTGTTGATATGTCTGAAAAAGCGTCTGCATTAAGCACAGATCAAATTGACATAGAAAATGGTGAGAGATACGACATTAAATTTACAGATAAAGACGGAACAGCAAAACACCCCTTAATTCTTCATTGCAGCCCTTCAGGAGCTATTGAGCGAGTAATCTATGCTTTGCTTGAAAAAGAAGCAATTAAAATGAGCAAAGGCCAAAAACCGATGTTGCCTCTTTGGCTTTCACCAACCCAAATACGTTTTATTCCTGTTGGTAGTGATTTTGTTAAAACATGTGAAAAGCTCATAGAAGATTTTAACAAAAAATCACCTTATGTTCATGTAAGGGCAGATATTGATGATCGAGAAGAGAGCGTTAGTCGTAAAATACGTGATGCAGAGCAAGAATGGGTTCCGTTAATTGTTGTTGTTGGTGAAAAAGAAAGCAGTAGCAAAACATTTACACCTCGTTTCAGAGTTAAAACAATTGGTGAGGAAAACCGTGCATACACTTTAGACGAACTCTACAACTTAATCCATATAATTACATCTGATTACCCGCAGCACAGTATGCCATTGTCTGTTCATCTTTCAAAGAGGCCAAAATTCAAATAATGGCCCTGTATATGGGGTGGCTTCCCTATGATAAAAAGAGATGTTATTCAGAAATTAGCTGATTCTTACGACAAAGATAAAATTACAATCGGTGTTTTAGGCGGACATTCTGCTCTTGATGTATGCCGTGGTGCTAAAAAACATGGTTTTAGAACACTTGCTGTTTGTCAAAAAGGTAGAGATAAAACATACACAAAATACTACAAAACACGTGAAGACGGTAGAGGGTGCATTGATGAAACAATAGTTCTTGATAAATTCTCAGACATAGTTAAGCCATCTGTTCAAGAAGAACTTAGAAAGAAAAACACGATTTTCATTCACAACAGATATTTCTGGGTATACTTTGATTTCAAAGACATTGAGAACAAGTTTATGATCCCAATCTTTGGAACTCGTTCCATGCTTAAGCTTGAGGAAAGAGACGTACCAAAGAACCAGTATTATCTTCTTGAGAAAGCAGGCATAAGACATCCGAAGATATTCAAATCACCAAAGGATATCGACAGGCTTGTTATAGTAAAAGTAAGCGAAGCGATTCGCGGTTATGAAAGAGCGTTTTTCTATGCAACAAGTTTTAATGACTATAAGAAAAAATCCGAGGACATGATTAAAAAGAAGTTAATAACAAAGGAATCACTTAAAAAAGCGGTAATCGAAGAATACGTTATTGGTGCGCAGATAAATTTCAACTATTTTTATTCAGCCATTGATGATGAACTTGAGATAATGGGCACAGATACAAGAAGACAAACCAATATCGACGGTCTCATCCGACTTCCTGCAGACGAGCAACAAGAAGTACTAAAATATCTTAGACCTAAAATCATTGAAACAGGCCACATAGCAGCTACCACCAAGGAATCTATCATTGAGAAAATATTTGATCTCGGGGAAAAATTTGTTAAAACCACGAAAAAAGAATACCCGCCAGGTATACTCGGTCCGTTTGCACTACAAGGTGCTATTGCTGCCGAGAAAGGCAAAGAAGAGATGATTGTTTTTGATGTTTCAATGCGTATTCCAGGTAGTCCATTGACCCAGTTTACGCCTCACTCAGGTTATCTTTATGGACATTCTATTAGCTATGGTGAAAGAATCGCGATGGAGATAAAAAAAGCAGTAGAAACAAATAGATTGAAAGAGATCGTTACCTAGATTTTTTTACAATCTATTACTCTTTTTTCTGTAATTATCTTATCCACTGGTATGTCATGTTTTTCAGTTGGAATGTTTTCAACAATTTGAAAATCAAAAGCCAGTGATATTTTCAAAGACGTTGAGTTTTTTAGTAGATTATCGTAGTAACCTTTCCCATGCCCCAATCTATTACCTCTTTCGTCAAATCCTACACCAGGAACAATTATAAGATCAACATCATCGATTGATATTTCTTTTATCTTTTCTTTTTTAGGTTCAAGTATGTTATAAGAACCAATCGCTAGATCACCCCAATTATCTAACTTGGAAAGAATCATTTTTCCCCTAAGCTTGTCTGTAACTGGTACAACTATGTTTTTTTCTGAAATACATTCTTTTATCATTTCATGTGTGTACACTTCGTTGTCATATGAAACATAAAATAGTATTGTGGATGCTTTTTTGAATTCATCAACCTCAAAAAGTCCTTTTTCAATCTGTTTACTTTTTTCTAAAACCTCATTTTTTGGTAATTCTTTTCTTTTTTTTATTAACTCGCCCCTAAGCTCTTCTTTCATTTATGTTACGTATTAATATAATGCTATTTAGAGATTAACCATTCATTTTTTAAGTATAATATTGCAAAATACTTAATTTGATGGAGCCACATATACAATATGGTAAAAACCACTCATCTTGGTGAAGAGATGGTTATAATGAGATGCAATAACTACAACAAATTCATAAAAAATATAGATGCGCCAATAGCATTTGTTCTTGGTCGCTATCTAACAACAGGTTTGGGCGTTACAAGATCTCTGGGGAGGCAAGGAGTTCCTGTTGTTTGGTTGAGCTCAAATCCAAACCAGATAGGTTTCCACTCAAAATATTGCATAGGTGTTGCATGTCCTCACCCAAAAAATAGCGAAAAAGATTACATAGAATTCCTGTTAGCCGTAGGGGAATCTTTATCTTCCAAGGGCGTGGTTTTTCCAAATGGAGATATCGAAGCTACTGCCATACTTAAACATAAGAAGAAATTGGAACGATATTATCATATTCCAATGGCAGATATTGATGTTGCCGAAATTCTTCTTAACAAAAAGAAATTTTTCCAAATATTACAAAAACAAAAAATTCCTCATGCTAAAACCTTTTTCCCAATTGATGAAATTCAGCTTGAATCAATTAGTAAAGATGTGAGATATCCTTGTATAATTAAACCTGTACACTCTGAGACTTTCAGAGTTGAGTTTAAAACAAAATCCTTTAAAGTCAAATCCAGTAAAGAACTTACTGAAGGATACAAAAAGTCAATTAAAAAAAATCAAGAAGTCATCGTACAAGAAATCATACCTGGATCTGCAAGTTGCATGCATGGATTAAACGCTTATTACGATAAAACCGGTGTACCACACGGCGTTTTTATGTATAGGCGAATAAGAGAATGGCCACACGATTTTGGCAACGGATGCTTGATAGAAAGTGTAAAAGTTCCTGAACTTAAGGAAATTATTGATCCTTTTATAAAAAAAATAGGATACCACGGCATTATTGATGCCGAATTTAAAAAAGATCCAAGAGACAATAAATTCAAATTAATAGAGATAAACGCTAGATGTTGGATGCAGGTCGGTCTACCCGCAAGATGCGGCAGCAACATCCCTTATATTGCATATATGGACATACTAGGTAAAAATATGGCAAAGGCAACTTCATATAAGGAACATGTAAAATGGATTTTTTTACCAGATGATATCCCATCCTCAGTAAAAAACATGTTAAAAGGTAATTTCTCCATGCGCAAATGGATAAATTCCTTTGTTGGAGAAAAAGAATATGCGATATTTGCGTCAGATGATCCGTTGCCTTCTTTTGTTTTAATTGCAGATGTAATATATGGTGCGCACTGCTATCGCGTACCATCATAGGCCACTAAAATTATTTTTATTTGGTTGCTAATCTGTAAAGGACAACTAAATTAATGAACGCTGAAATTATCAAAAGTCTAAAAAACTTAGCCATACGCCCCTTCTTATTAGGCAGCATATAGCTTTTAGTACCTTTTGTATCTGAGTATATAAATGCAAGCGGATAGTCAAAATATTTTGTTATATATACCGATTTTAGAAAATCAATAAAATTTTCACCCGGATATCCAATAATAAAATGCCCTTCAAATAACGTATTTGGAGATATTTGCTTGATTTCTTTAATGATTTTTGCAACTTGAAAGGCATCGTAATTACGATTCATGTTTTTGATGATTTTATTTGACCCACTTTGCATAGGAATTGTTACATAGGAAATAGGAGATTCTCTAAAAAGTCTCATATATTCTTTATAAAATTTAGCTAATAGGTTTGGGCTTATGTAATTTATTTGAACTGACAAATCAGGGAACTCTTTATGAATTCTCTTCAAAAGTAGAAAAATATTTGTTCCAATGTCCAGTCCATAAGAACTACAGTCATCTGCAACTAGAAACAACATTTTTGAAGGGTCATATATACTTTTTATATCTGAGATAATCGCATCTATACCCCTTGACTTTAGATCTCCTTTTGCTTTTTTTATTGCGCAATAATAACAATTTCCTAGACACCCTTTGCTTACTTGAACAAGTATTTTATCGTGGTGATCTAATCCAAATATGAAACGATTGTATTTTAATTTCATTTTACGTGAAAAAGGAATAAATAATCGTGAAAGAAAAAAGTTAGAATGGAGTGAAAAATCTAGATGGCCTGAAGTCTTACATAATATATTTCTTGTTTCGCTATCACAACGCTCAGTCATTTCTTCGAAATATTTTTTTTGAAAAAAGAAATCATCTAAAATCTTGCCATCATTAAAACCAATTGGATATAAATCTAAAGTCCTCAAAAGTTCTTCGTCAATCTTTACAATGCAGCCATACATAATTATTTTTGTATCTTGGTTTTTAATCGCATTATATTTTTGATAAATATTTACACTCGCGTCTCTTTTTTCCTGGTGGTATCCACATGAGTTAATAATAATAAAATCTGCTTTTTTTGCATCTTGAGTGATTTTGTGTCCATTTTCAATGAGATATCGATAAATCATAGAGGAGCTTACCGTATTTAATGTACATCGCATGTGAACGCTGTCAATTAAAACACTGTAGGATTTCATTCAACATCATATTGATTGAGTTGTATAAAGAATTTTATAATATTTGGTTTTTTCACATAAATTGAGGGGTTTATGTTAAAAGCCTGGTTTTTCCTATTTTTAGCATAATCATAAAAAACATATACTAATTATAGTATTGCAATAAAAATCAGCAATAATAAAACCTAGGACAATATATGTGATACATATGAAGGGCGAGGGCATTGGTTTTGGAAAAGCCATTTTATTTAATGAGCACTTTGTAGTATATGGTGTGCCATCTATTGTTTCCTCCATAGGGCAATATACGCATGCCCGTGTGGAACCTTATGATAAACCATTGTATAGGTTAGAGGACAAAAGAAATGCTACGCCAAAATACAAAGAAGATAAACTTGATCAACAGAAGGATTCAATAGATAGGATCCTTAAGGCGATGAATATTGATTTATCAAAAAATGGTATCAAAATAACGCTGGATGGTGATCTTTATGCCGCAAGCGGTATAGGTGCTAGTGCAGCGTCTTGTGTTGCTATGGCTCGAGCATTGTCACAGTATTATAACCTTAGTTTATCTGATGAGAAGATCAACGAGGTGGCGTTTGAAGGCGAAAAAGGGTATCATGGTACTCCATCGGGCGTAGATAACACTGCGTCGACTTTTGGCGGGCTTATATGGTTTGAAAAAGCCGAGCCTAATGTTATGCAGAAAATTGCCATTTCTAATCCAGTTGAGATAGTTATTGGCAACACTGGCAGGGTTGCTAATACGACGGCTGCGGTTGCGGGTGTTAAAGAGCGGAAAGAGAAAAACCCGAAAAAATATGATGATATCTTTGATAGGGCTGAGAATATCGCTTATCTGGCGAAAAGAGCTTTTCACGAGGGCGATTATACCGAGGTTGGTAAGCTTATGAATGAGAACCATAAGCTTTTACAGCAGATCGAAGTGTCATCTAGAGAGCTTGATTTTCTTGTTAAACTTGCTAGAGATATCGGTGCTCTTGGTGCGAAACTCACTGGCGGGGGGCTTGGTGGTAACATGATTGCTTTGACACCTGGTAAAGAGTTGCAAGAGAAGGTTGCAAATGCTATTGAAAAAGAAGGTTTTCAGGTGTTGAAAACCGTCATAGGAGTTACTTCTAGAGAGAGGATATAGATGAATCTTCGTGATTTTCTTGCAAAACTTGAGAAAGAAGATAAGCTTGTTCGTATAAAAAAAGAAGTATCTGTTAAATATGAGATCGCTAACATTATTTACGCTCTAGATGAGAAACCTGTTATTTTTGAAAAAGTTAAAGGCTACGGTTTCCCTGTTTTCGCAGGAATTACTTCTAATCGTGATATTATTGCTGAGTCATTGGGTACTACCAAAGATAAGCTTTTACTGAAACTGGTTGATGCACTGCGTAACCAGAAAATTCCAAAGGTTGTTGATAAAGGTCCTTGTCAAGAGATTGTTATAAAAAATCCTGATTTAGATAAATTGCCTCTGTTATATCATCTGCCTGGTGATGGTGGACGTTATGCAACGGCAACGGTCGCTACTATAAAGGATCCAGATACTGGTAGGAATGTTTCTTATCATAGGTTGATGCAGAGGAGTAAGAATAAGTTTACGGCCCGTCTAATTAAAGGTAGACAAACCAGGACAACTTATGACAAAATTAAAGGAGATTTGGAGATGGCTGTTTGCATCGGCAATTCCGTTCCTGTTATGATTGCTGCTTCTCTTGGTCCACCATCTGGTGTTGATGAGTTTTCTATTGCTAATGCACTCGAACCTATGAAGATGGTTAAGTGTGTAACAAAGAATCTGGAGGTTCCGGCTGAATCGGAGTTTGTAATTGAAGGCCGGTTAACTAGGGATGTAGATAAAGAAGGACCTTTTCTCGATCTTACTGAGACGAGGGATTTTGAGCGTCAAGAACCTGTTTTTGTTGTTGATTGCATCACACATCGTAAGGATGCCATGTACCAAGCACTCATCCCGGGACGCATGGAACATAAGATATTAATGGGTATGCCAAAAGAACCAACTATTTATGATGAGGTCAGCAAAGTTGTGAAATGTAAAAACGTGTTGATTACAATCGGTGGCGGCTCATGGCTTC
>JBFYMH010000076.1:0-6572 GCA_041305005.1 Thermoplasmatales archaeon
TAGGCATTGTACAATATCTTATGGCTGGAAACAACCCACCTGAATTGGCATGTCAGGCCATAATGGTAGCTTCACCAAATCTATACAAAACTGCAATTTATCAGGGTGGACAATTCAGAAAAGAACTAGTGGAAAGATGGCTAGGAGGACAAGACGCTGAATACATGCTACCAGAAATATGGGAGAACGAAAACTACACGCTTGATTTTTGGACCAACGTATCACTAGACGACAACTGGCCAGATGTAAACGTACCAGCTATACATTTCGGCGGATGGTACGACCCATTCCAACAAGGTATAACAGACGGATACAACGGCTACCAACATCTTGCAGGACCCGGGGCCAGAGGAAAATCCATGCTAATAATGGGGCCGTGGTACCACGATGGATACATAACAACAGAACAAGGACAACTAACCTACCCAGAAAACTCGCTATGTTGGTTTGCAGTAAAAATATACTTAGAAATGATTAAAAAATATACGATGAACGAAAACAATCATTTCGACGACTACCCGACAGTCTATTATTATACTATGAGTGATGTAGACACAATTGATGCACCAGGTAATGAATGGAGAACTGCAAACGACTGGCCAATACAGGCAACAAACACATCATGGTACTTGCACGACAATGGTTTATTAGATACAAACCTCCCAAGTGACTATGAACCAATTACCTATCAATACAATCCAACAAATCCTGTACCAACAATTGGTGGACAAGTACTGGAAATGCCACCAGGACCATACGACCAAACACCATTAGAAAACAGGGAGGATGTCCTCGTTTTTACAAGCCCGGTTCTAACAGAACCTTATGAGGCTACAGGTCCAATAAAAGCAAAACTATATGTTTCATCAGACTGCGTTGACACAGATTTCACAGTAAAACTCACAGACGTTTATCCAGATGGTCGCTCGATGATAATAACAGACGGAATATTAAGAATGAGAAACAGAAACGGGCAAGACCACTGGGAATTCATGCAAGCGGGGGAAATATACGAGATAAACATAGATATGTGGAGCACATCCTATATATGGAACACAGGACACAAAATCAGAGTAGCAATTTCGTCATCAAACTACCCACGTTTTTTAAACAACCCAAACACAAATGATCCAATATACAAGAACACAACATACAACATCGCAAACAATACTCTGTACTTAGACAGCCAACATCCTTCATGTATAATACTACCAGAAATAGAACAAAAACCATCAAGTAACCCGCCTGAAAAACCAACAAAACCAATTGGTAGAACACATATCAAAGTTAACCAGAGATACAAATATTCAAGCTCTACAAACGACATGGATGGAGATCAAATTTATCTTTTATTTGACTGGGATGACGGGACAAGCAGTGGATGGATAGGACCATGCAACTCAGGCGAAACAATAACAGCAAAACATAAATGGACAACAAAAGGCAACTATGAAATACGAGTAAAAGCAAAAGATATTAATGGAACACAAAGCGAATGGTCAAACCCATTACCAATATCAACGCCAAGAAACTTTATAATAAAAAATATGCTATTCAATAAACTACTAAATAAATTTCCATATGCGTTTCCTATTTTGAGATATCTTTTCATCAAATAGACATCTGCGAATCATATCTGTAAAGGAATATAAATACAAATATAAATCTTAACATTAAAAACATTAAAAATTGTTAATTTTTTAGATAGTCTAATCAGGATTAAAAACCGAAAGCTTTAAAAATCAAAATACGTATAGAATATCAAATAAATCGGGGGTAGAAAATGGAAAAAAGATATGTATCTTATTTTGTAGTAGGACTACTATTAATCAGTAGTTTTGCTGCAATAGGATTAGGAAAAGAAGCTAGTATTTTACAAATAGTGAAGAAGAACGCAAACATCCAGAAAATAAATCTGGATTTGGATTTTTCAGCACCAACTGTTTCACCAATAACTATCGGTGAAGACACATATTCGGAGTTGGATGTTTCAGGTGCTAATAATAAATTATTTGTGCCTGGCGCGCCAGTAATGTCTTTCTATACAAACACATATGAACTGCCATTTGGATCAAAAATCATCAGCGTGGCCTGTAAAACCAGTCAAGTGCAGTTAGAGGCAATTCAATATTATATATTGCCAGCTCCACAACCAGTGCCAGTCTTGGCAGATACAGAAAACAGTGTTGCCGAATATGTAATGGACGAAATAATATATAATTCGGTAAACTTATTCCCTGACAACTGGTTTGCATACAATGCTGGTGGTGGGCTTAACAGCAATGGCGAGCATAAGACATTTTTAACAGTACGTGCGTATCCAGTAAAGTACAGCCCGGCAGCTGGCACTATCCGATACGTAGAAAATCTTGAATTAACAGTAACATATCAAATACCTTTGCAAAACCCGATTCCAACAAATGATGCCTTCGATTTAGTGATTATAGCTCCATCGGCATGGCATAGTGAGTTGCAAAAATTAGCCACTCACAAAAACAGCATGGGCGTTCCTACAACAATAAAGGACGTAGAGGAGATATACACTGAATACGATGGTGTTGACGCACCAGAGGACATAAAGCTTTACATAAAAGATGCAATTGAAACACTGGGTATTAAATACGTGCTCCTTGTAGGTGGTTTAAAATCTCACATAACAGGAGTTCCAAGAGACGATGCTAATCAGGGCACAGACGATTGGAAAATCCCAGTGAGATACTCAAATCTTTGGGACGGTACCACAGGTATTTTTGACCCAGGATATGCATGTGATCTCTACTATGCAGATATATACAATTCCACTGGTGACTTCGATGATTGGGATTCCAACAACGACGGCATCTTTGCAAAATGGATAGGTATGACTGGCAAAGATAAATTGGATCTATATCCTGATGTCTATGTTGGTAGACTTCCAATCAGAAATAAAAACGAAGTTAAAATCATGGTTAATAAAATAATTAACTATGAAAAAGAACCAGCCGGATCATGGTACGATAATATGATTCTCATCGGAGGAGATTCTCATGATGATTCGGATGCAGATAATTTTTATGAAGGAGAAGTTGTAACTGATTATATCTGGGAGACACATATGTCCAGTTTCAACCCTGTTAGATTATATGCATCTTATAAAAACACTGATCCTACTCATACGCCAATAAAAAAGAACATTATTCGAGAGATGAATGCTGGTGCTGGTCACCTGCTCTTCGATGGACATGGAAATCCAGCCAGCTGGAGCACCCACTGGCCATTTGATCAAGGTGGTGGCTGGGCAGATGGTATAGAGAGCTATTGGTTCGTACTATTCAGAAATGGTGGTAAACTACCAGTTACAGTAGTTGGTGGTTGTCACAACAGCCAGTTCAATGTTTCAATATTATGGACATTGTTGGAAAAACCTATGATGTGGACATACGGTACCCCAATTCCAGACAGCTTTAGCGAATGGATAGTCAGAAAGATTAATGGCGGATCCATTGCCGCATTTGGAAACACAGGCCTTGGTTATGGATGGGTAGGCGGAGTAAATGACTTAAACGGCGATGGTATAGAACAACCAGTATGTCTAGAAGGTCTTGGTGGGTATCTACAAGTATTATTTTACAATGCATTGAATGAAAGTACAACTAAAATCCTTGGAGAAGCATGGGCTGGAGGAATCAGCGACTACGTTGATGTATTTAGCCCGTTCATGTCTAACCCACCAGGAGATGGTGACCCGCAGATTGATTGTAAAACCGTTCAAGAATGGCCAATGATAGGTGACCCAAGTCTAAAAGTAGGTGGATACCCAGCTGCTGCAGGTCTTAAAGCAAAGATTGGGGATATGACAAGTGGTGTAGAAGCAGATGTTGGTGAGTCCGTCGAGTTCAATGGAATAGCATATGATGGTCAGGGACCATACACATATGCATGGGATTTAGACGAAGACGGAATATACAATGATGCCACTGGAGCAACAGCTTACAAGAGTTGGATTATACCTGGTGTTTACTGGGTTAGCCTAAAAGTTACTGATGGCAATGGTAAAGTCGCCACATATGATACCATCGTAGGTGTCGGTGACTGGATAGGCCTAGGTAACTGGCTTAACAACTTTGAAGAAAACCAAAACAGCGATCCACTTCCAGGGCAATCACAAAGCAGTCAAAACCAACAAATAATCGGCATGCAATCACTGATACTAAAATCAAAAGCAGTCAACAACAACTAAAACCAACAATCTCTCTCTTTTTTTCTTTTTTTTATTTTTTTAAACTTTTTAATCTAATTAAACAATCATTTTAAAAGACAACATATAAAATAAAAGCATATTATTACACGTATTAAATGACAATTGATTATTATACTATATTGTTACTAATCATCGCTGGTCTAAGTAGCGGTATATTTGTTGGTGCGGCATCCGGGACCGCAGGAATGTTCATAATCCCATGCTTAACAATTTTTATTGGATACTCAGTTCATCAAGCTATAGGTACTAGTCTTTTAGTGGACTGCATAATAGGCCTCATAGCTGGTTTGATATTCCTAAAAAATTCTAAGGTTGATCTAAAATCTAGTTTTCCTCTTATTTTAACAGGTGTTTTAGGCGCGTTCATAGGTAGTAGATTTACATCAATAACATCTGAATCAGGACTTAACATAGTTCTAGGGATTTTGCTTGTGTTTTTTGGTTTAAATCTTTTAATAAACGGTGTCCGAAGAAACATAAAATACATAGAATCTAAAATTAATTTCAAATTTTTTAAAGACCATAAAACCATTTCCTTTGTTGTACTTGGTTTTTTCATTGGCTTGGTAAGTGGTTTTTCTGGTATGGGCGGCGCTGCTATAATCACAATAGTACTGATTTTCATATTAGAATATGATGTTCACAAGGCTATTGGAACCTCTCTTTTTGCCATGTTTTTTATAGCGGGGGCAGGAGCCATTGGTCATGTTGTGAATAACGAGGTTATTGTATCTGCTTTACTAATAGCTGGATGCGCAGCCGGTTTAGGTGCTTTTCTGGGATCTACTTTTGCAAATAAGATTAACGAAGATAAACTTGGTAGAATGATAGGCGCTATAATAATTATATTAGGTTTAGTCATATTCATTAAAATGATATTTAGATAGATAAAAATCAGGTATCTGTTTTTTTTATAAAATATACGTCTCTATTCAATGGTTTTGAAAAAAGGTTAAAAACCAACATATGCTAATGTTTCATGGAGGTCTATGTTTATGGACAAGAAATTGAGGGTTTGTTTTGTTATTTTAATTAATTTTTTATTCTTTTTTGGATTTTATTCAAACAGCGCATTTGCTAGCGATGTTTCTTTTATTGTGCAAACAGATGATACGAACGTTGGAACCTTTTATATTCCTCCTGCACCAGTACGTCAACCAGCAGAGTTCGAGCCGATGGAAGGTGTTCTAATCCGTTATTCTTTTGGCATATCTTTTGAGGCTATTCGTGAGATGGCAGAGGATGTTCAGGTTGTGACGATCGTCGCAAATGCTGCTCAGCAGAACACAGTTCAATTACTTTATCAGAGCAACGGAGTTGATCTCTCTCATTGCAGTTTCTTGATAGCACCTACTGACTCTTACTGGACGAGAGACTACGGCCCCTGGTTTATTTTCAATGGAGATGATGAACAAGGAATTGTTGATTTTATCTATAACAGACCAAGGCCTAATGACGATCAGATACCAACAGTATATGGTAACAATCAGGGCATACCCGTGTATGCTATGAGTCTCGAACATGCTGGTGGAAACTATATGACAGATGGGCAGGGTATCGCAATATCAACTAATCTGGTTTGGAGTGAAAACCCAGGACTAACACATGAACAAATAAATCAGATGGTCCATGATTATCTCGGCATTAATACATATCATGTAGTTGCTGATGTTAATGGTGAATATATAAAACACATTGATTGTTGGGGAAAATACCTTTCTCCTGATACTATTCTCATACGCGAGGTTCCACAAAGTCATTCTCAGTATGATGAGATTGAAGCAGCGGTAGATTATTTCGAATCACAGAAAAGCTGTTACAACACATCTTACCATGTTGCTAGAGTTTACACTCCAGGAGACGAGCCTTATACTAATTCTTTAATTCTTAATAACAAAGTCCTTGTACCAATTACAGGTAGCAGCTGGGATGACGAAGCGATAGCAGCTTATCAAGCAGCTATGCCAGGATATGAAGTATTAGGTTTTACTGCTCTTCCAAGTGATCCTTGGGTGTCTAGCGATGCTCTTCACTGCAGGGTTATGGGTATTACTGATCGCTATATGCTTTACATTGATCATGTGCCTTTGTCCGGGAATATTAATGGTGATAACGGTGTTGAAATTCAAACAAAAATTTTTCCGTATAGCGGAGAAGATATCGTTAGTTCTGCTACATGTGTTTATTGGAAGATGGAGGGTGGAAACTGGAACACTATACAACTACAACCACTTGGGAACAACCAATATCATGCAACAATTCCAAAGCTAGAAAATGGTACAAAAGTTTATTATTACATTCACGCAGAGGATCAATCAGGCCGAAGTGAGAA
>JBFYMH010000077.1:0-5998 GCA_041305005.1 Thermoplasmatales archaeon
AAAAACGATGAAACTTGGATTTTTAATCACTGCTAGATTGAAATCATCAAGACTGCCACTTAAAATCATGAAAGACTTAAACGGTAAAAAAGTAGTTGAACGAATAATCGAGAGGGCGAAAGAGATAAACGGAATATCCAGTATAATCTTATGTACTTCTCCAAATAACCAAGATAAACCATTGATTGAAATAGCAAATAAAAACAATGTATCATATTTCTTAGGGGACCCTGATGATGTACTCAAACGATTACATGATGCAGCAATCTTTCACAAGTTAGATTACGCACTTGGAATCACAGCAGACAATCCGTTATTTTCCATTGAATATTCTAATAAAATTGTTAATGAAATCAAAACAGAGAAGTATGATTTCATAAAAATAAATGGACTTCCCTTTGGGACAGCAACGTGGGGTATGAGCATCAAAGCTTTACAGACCGTCTGCAAAGTTAAAAACATAATAGATACAGAGATCTGGGGATATTTAATCGATCAACCAGAAATTTTTGATGTGTTGACTATTGAAGCAGAAGAAAAACTACGAAGACCAAATTTAAGGCTAACGCTTGATTATGAAGAAGATTACCAGCTCATAAATCACCTCTACACAAATATACAGCCCAAAACCACACTCAGCTTACAAAAAGTAGTTGAATATCTAGATAAACACCCTGAAATAGCTGCCATAAACAAAAACTGCATACAACTTGACATACCTTCCGAAGTAAAAGAGAAAATAAACAAAAACTATAAGGAAAACTTAGATAAAATTAAGAAGATCAAAGAAGAAATATACCATTCCTAAAAACTTAAAAATGCTTTCAATAGTACTTTAAAAACAACTAAATTTCACTAACAGATACATTATATTGGAAAGGATATAATTAATATGAAAAAGATAATCAAAATTGGTAAAAAGCTTGTTGGCGACGGTAAACCTTGTTTTATAATAGCAGAAGCAGGCGTCAACCATAATGGTGATATCAATATCGCTAAAAAATTAGTAGATGCAGCAGTTAAATCTGGTGCAGACGCAGTAAAATTTCAAACTTTTAAAGCAGAAGGCGTTGTCACAAGAAATACTGATATCGCACCTTATGCAAAAAAAAACATAGGAAAGAACTTGAAGCAATATGATATGATAAAGAAACTAGAGCTAAAGTATGATGAATTTAAAAAACTAAAAAGTTATTGCGATAAAAAAAATATTATCTTCTTATCAACCCCACACTCATTAGACGCCATAGATTTTCTAGATGCTCTTGTTCCGGCATACAAATTTGGTTCAGGGGATCTTACAAACATTCCTGCCTTAGAGTATGCAGCAAAAAAACATAAACCTATGATTCTAGGCACAGGGATGGCAACATTAGCTGAAATACGCATAGCGGTTCGTGCAATTAGAAAAACTGGGAACAAAAATATTATTCTGCTTCATTGCACAACTAACTATCCCTGCCACATTGAAGAGGTGAATTTACGGGCGATGCTCACAATGCAGAACACGTTGAACTGCCCGGTGGGATATTCGGATCATACACTTGGAATCACTGTTCCTATAATGGCATCAACTCTAGGAGCTGTAGTTGTTGAAAAACATTTCACCCTTAACAAAAATCTCCCAGGGCCTGACCACAAAGCATCACTCGAGCCACAGGAGCTCAAAACAATGGTGAATGCAATCCGAAACGTAGAAACCATTCTTGGTAGCTATGCGAAGAAACCAACTGTTTCAGAAAAAAAGATAATAAATCTGGTAAGAAAAAGCATCGTTGCCCAAAAAGATATTAAAAAAGGAGTGGTTGTTCGCAGAGACATGGTCAATTTTAAGCGACCAGGAAATGGACTCTCGCCATCATTTGTAAAGGATATTCTTGGTAAGAAAACTAAACAAGATATTAAAAAGGATGAAAAAATTCAATTAAATATGGTAGAATAAATATGAGAACTATCGCAGTTGTAACAGGAACACGAGCAGAATACGGCTATCTAAAACCACTAATGCACGCTATACAAAAAGATAGCAATCTAAAACTCATTACGCTAATAACTGGCATGCATTTACTTCCCGAGTTTGGTAACACATATAAAAATGTAAAAAGAGATTTTCCAAATGCTAAAAAAATCCCAATGATGCTAAAAGGTGACAAACTCAAAGATATGGCTGAATACCTTTCATCAGGCATAAGTAACTTTACAAAGTTCTTTTATAAAAATCGCCCAGATATCCTAGTTATACTTGGCGATAGAAGCGAAGCTTTAGCAGCAGCATTAGCAGCGTTATACTTGAATATTCCAATTGCCCACATAAATGGTGGCGATGTAACAGGCACTACAATTGATGAATCAATACGACATGCGATAACAAAAATTGCTCATATACATTTTATTCACACGAAAGAAAATGCAAAACGTGTGGAAAAAATGGGGGAAGACAAAAAAAGGATTTTTATCACCGGTGCACTCACTCTAGATACAATTCTAAAAACTAAGTTACAATCTAAAGAGAATATTTTCAAAAAATACAAACTTGATAAAAATAAAACAACAATTCTTGTAGTACAACACCCAGTTACTACGCTAAAAGACAAGGGATACTCACAACTAAAAGTGCTTCTAGAGACATTAGATACTTTGAAACAACAAACAATTCTAACTTATCCAAACTGTGATGCAGGTGGAAAAAAATTCATTGAATTAATAAAAAATCATGGAAAAAAACCTTATATTCACATTTTTAAAAATCTTCCACATGAAGACTACCTGGGTCTATTGAAATCAATTGATCTCATGATAGGCAATTCAAGCAGCGGTATACTGGAAGCGCCTTCATTTAAAATACCTGTAATAAACATTGGAAGTAGACAGCAAGGCAGAGAAAGATCTGGGAATATAATAGATGTTGAACCAAAAAAAGAAAAGATACTCACAGCTATAAACAAGTCTCTCTATGACCCTGCATTTAGAATAAAAATAAGACAAACTAAAAACAAATTTGGTGACGGAAATGCCGCACAAAAAATTATTAAGATTCTTAAGAATGTGCCCCTCAACGAAGATCTTATCCAAAAACAGATAACCTATTGAGATGAAAAAATGGTAGAAAAAAGACTTAAAAACTGGAAAAAACCGGAATTCAATAATAAAAACATGACCAACTGGAACTGGATGTGCCAACATCACAAGAATCTAAAGCTTGGTAAATACGTAGATATCGGCGCATTTACATATATCAACGCAAAAAATGGCGTATTCATAGAAGATCATGTACAGATTGGGTCTCATTGCTCGATTTATTCGCTTTCTACTATAGATAATAAAAAAGGAAAAATTATCTTGAAAAAGAATTGTCGACTTGGAACACATTCGGTGGTGATGCCGAACGTTACTATAGGGGAGAATGTGATTGTTGGTGCGTTTAGTTTTGTAAATAATGATATACCTGATAATACTTTAGCTTATGGCATTCCCGCTAAAAAAATTAGAAAACTCACAAAAAAAGAGATAGAAAAATTACAGGGGGCACAATAATGAGATACTGTAAAAAATGTGTAATGCCTGATACACGCCCATATATGAAATTTAACGAGAAAGGTATCTGTTATCCGTGTCAAGCCGCAGAACATGTAAAGAAAACAGATTGGAAGAAACGATGGGAAGAGCTTAAGACACTCGCAGATCAATATCGCGGGATGAACGGGGATTACTATGATTGTATGATTACTGCAAGCGGCGGAAAAGACAGTTACTACCAAACCTACATCATGAAAGAGAAACTCAGGATGAACCCTTTACTCGTCAGTGTCGATAATTTCACCTGGACACAAACCGGGCATCATAACTGGGACAACCTCCGTACTGAATTTGGTGTCGATGCCCATGTGATGTCATTAAACCCGAAAATCTGTAAAAACTTGTTTAAAAAAGCATTGGAACGGCTAGGATCGCCGACCTGGTACTTCGACAAAGCAATCTATGCATACCCATTGCAAATGGCAGTGAAATTAAATCTTCCATTAGTCATCTACGGAGAAGATACAAACTTCCTGTATGGTGGACCAAACACTGAAGAAACCCCAAGTGCCATGAAACAAATCACCAACGATGTGGTAAAACCAGTTCCCTGGGATGTATGGCTTGATGATACTACAACTATGAAGGATGTGAACCCAGGGATTTTCCCTACGGAGAAAGAAATCAAAAAGATAAAACTTAACCCTATCTTCCTAAGTTATTTTGTTCCCTGGAATGGGTACAAGAACATGCAATTTTCCAGAACTAGAGGATTCAAAACACTTGATGACACAGGTGAATGGAAACGAGATGGATTCCTTGAACAATACGACCAAATTGACTCATTGGGATACCTTACACATACCTGGTTCAAATTCCCGAAGTTTGGTCATCAAAGGGTCACCGAAGTCGCGAGTCTTTACATCAGAGATAGTATGATGACACGTGAAGAAGCGGTAGAAAAAGTCATCGAGGAAGACTGGAAGCTTGACCGAAGAATGCTCACTGATTTTCTAAACTTCATCAACTATAAAGAAACCGATTTCTGGAAAATCGTCGACAAATTCGCAAACAAAGATATCGTTGAGAAACGAGATGGGAACTGGCGATTAAAAAAGAATGTTGAAGCAGCATTACGAACTGGTAGAGAAGTCAAACCGTGATGCCTTTTAGAATTCGTAATTAAAAAAACAATCAGAAAAAGGTTAAAAATGCACTGGAAAAACCCTCTCTTTAAAATGTATTGGGATAAACAAGATATAACTGCTGTTACTAAGGTTATCAAACGTGGCAGCTACTGGACCATGGGCCCTGAAGTAGATCAACTCGAGGCTTGCATCTCGTCCTTCATCGGTAAAAAATACGGAGTTGCATACAACTCTGGTACATCAGCACTCCATGCCGCACTCTTAGCATACGGTATCAAACACGGCGACGAGGTGATCGTTCCATCTTTTACATTCATTGCCACCGCAAATGTCGTCGTACTAACAGGAGCAAATCCTGTATTTGCTGATATTGAACAACAATCCTATGGATTAGACCCCGCAAATGTCCAAGAAAAAATCACCAATAAAACAAAGGCAATTATCCCTGTTCATTACGGTGGTGCTCCATGTAAAAATATCAAAGCGTTACAAGAAATCGCAGAAGACCACCACCTCGTGCTTCTGGAGGACGCTGCAGAATCTCTTGGAGCAAAAATCCACAGCAAAAATGTAGGAAACTTTGGTAAGGCTGCAATGTTTAGTTTCTGCCAAAACAAAGTCATAACCGCAGGAGAAGGCGGCATCATGCTTACCGATTCCAAAAACGTTGCAGAAAAACTTAAGCTAATTCGCTCTCATGGCCGTGTCGAAAATAAAGAAGGCTACTTTGCAACCACTCAAGATATGGATTACATACAGGCAGGTTACAACTATAGACTCCCAAGTATCAATGCAGCTTTAATACTTTCACAATTTAAAAAATTTAACAAAATCATACAGATGCGCAGAGAAAAAGCAACTTACTATACAAAACAACTTAAAAAAATACCAGCTATTCGAACGCCGACGGAAGTCAAAGGTGAGTATCATGTGTACCAGCTCTATACGATAGAACTGCCTGATAAAAAAACAAGAGACCGTCTTCAACAATGCCTTACCAAAGCAGGAATAATGACAAAAATCTACTTCGAACCGATTCATCTAAAAACATTTTATAAAAAAGAATTTAACTACAAAAAAGATGATTTACCCGTAACTGAAGAAATGGCAGAAAAAGTACTTACACTACCATTATATCCAACATTAAAGAAAAAGGAAATGGATTATATCATAAATTCCATTAAAAAAGGATGTAGATAATATATGATTCAAAAAGAATTAGAAAAAACTTTCCGAGGGAAAAAAATTTTAGTCACAGGTGGAACGGGCTGTATCGGAAGTGAGATTGTTCGTCAACTCCTCAAATATAAACCAAATGTCGTGAGAATTTTCAG
>JBFYMH010000078.1:0-9827 GCA_041305005.1 Thermoplasmatales archaeon
GCCCTACCTACGAGCAGTCTGAATAACTGATCCCGATGTTTGGGCTTGCTCCAGGAGCAGATTGGCCGTTTCACCAAATCCCAAGGAGACCTCATCACCAGGTGAATCATCGCATAATCCACGGGCTGTGTCGTTTCTGTTCCTCTGCTAAGACTCTCGCCTTAACCGCTTGCACGGTTTCCTGATTCAGAGTGAGAGAGGACTTTCCTCAGCGAAACACAGGGTTCCACCGTGACCGTCCACCTACACCCAACACATAAAACCAATTACAAGAATAAGTTTATAAATTTTGTTACTAAGGAAAAGAAGCAGAAGCCTCTTTTTCATCGACAACCTCGCCATCAAGATAAACCTTGGTTTTAAAAGTAGTTGATAAATCCTTTGGAATGTAAACTATTAGAGTAATTTCTTCTTTCATAGCTGGTTCTAAAGCAGTAACTATGGACGTTTCATCATAAAGTTCTTGGCCATATGCAGTGTAAAACGCACCCTTAAACAAAATATCTTCAGCTGTACTACTACCCATGTTTTCTATAATAGATGTAACCTTAACGAAATTACCTAAATCCGTGTTGGTGAAAATTGTCAGACTATTATTCTGCCAAGAGTGAATAAGAAGCGGTCTAGATGAAATAGGATAAACGGTTAGGTTATATCTGGACTTATACTCACTTGGTATATACCCTAGTGTGCCACCAATTGATGTAGTCTCCAGGAAATAATAACCGTCACTATAAATTTCATAACCAGAGATGTTCTTGCTTATATGCACGCCAACAGCCATATGATTTGTCAACCTAAGCAGAGCAACATCGTAACCCATCTGATTTAGGATACTGGCAGTTATAATCGCTTTATCCTCGCAGTCACCACCACCTTTACCATAAAAAAGTGTCTCAACTGGATAACGAGGATATTCAAATGATCCGTTTGTAGTACTATCTTTTGAATAATTAAGGTTTTGAACAAATGATGCTACATAATTTATTTTGTCAGAGTCACCTCCACCATAATAACCGTACATTAACCTTTCAGTAAACAAATCTACGTAGCTGTCATCATAAAAATCAAAAACATATGTACTATAATCCTCGTTCAAGCTTCTATCGAGACCAATATAGTAATCAAACAAGAATTTTGGGTATGGAACCATGATTGTACGATCACGACCACTATATTTCCAAGTAAATTTTTTTGTAATTATGTTATCATCTAGATCAACAGAAAAAGTATCATATGCCAACACATCAGCAAGGATGTCTTTTATATAAACTGTAAAAACACTATCTTCTGGCTCACCAGTTTTATATATACTGCAATCCAAATAACCATTTTCGTTTGGCATTATTACAGTGGGCAGAACAAAACCAGAGATCGCCTGGTTATCAACAACTATCTCAACCTCATATGGATAAATCGGTGTGCCCCCTTGGTTATACATTTCTATGGTTAAACCAACCAAATAATATTCATTCTTCAAAGCATCGTTCCACCAGTTCTGGCTACAAGACAAAATAGACAGATCGAACTCACCAATATTGAATGTTTTTTCAAATACAGTTTCATCGTTTTTATCATATGCGACCAACTTATACGGGCCGGGCGATGCGGTTTCTCTATAAGATGCTAAATGGACAACAGCATCATTGTTGCCACTGAGAAACAACTCAGAGTCAACAGAATTTCCACTTGGGTTGTACATCTTAACATTTACAGTACCAGTGTTTGTAAAAACTATAGACATACTAGCAAAACCTTCATCATCAACTATGCCAAAGGAAACCAAAGAAAAACTTGTACCAAAAATTTGATTTAAAGTACAGCCAGATAAAGAACTAGAGATAATCATTAAAACAGCAGAGTAAAGTATGATTTTTTTAGTTGATTTCATAAAAATTACTAGACCGTTTTAGTCTCAAGTTTTTTGGTTATCACATCGCCTAATCGTCTAATGCCCTCTTCTATCTGCTCGTTTGTTGAATAGGAAAAGTTAAGTCTCATAGATCTACCGCCACCGCCATCAACATGAAATGCCTTGCCATGAACGTAAGCGACCTTCTCTTTCAGGGCATCCAAAAACATTATCTCAGTATCTATTCCCTCAGGTAGAGTTGGCCAGGCAAACATACCGCCCTTTGGTTTATTACAAACATAGCCTTCTGGGAAATACTTTTCCATAGAATTTATCATAATATCTCTTTTAGGTTTGTATAATTCACAAATTTTCATTATATGTAAATCCATGGAGCCGCTCTTCATGAACTCGGCGGCAATAAACTGGGTGAAAGTATTTGTACACAAGTCCAAAGCCTGTTTACACATAGCTATCTTTCTAGAGATGTCATCAGATGCAATAACCCATGCAAGACGGAAACCGGGGGCGAGTATCTTAGAAAAAGTGGACATATATACAACGCGGCCTTCATCATCAAAGGCCTTGATAGGTTTCATCGCAGGTATATCAAAACGAAGTTTGCTATACGGGTCATCTTCGATGATTAACAAATCGTATTCTGTTGCAACATCAATAAGTTTTTTTCTACGTGACTCGGGCATTACAAATCCAGCAGGATTCTGGAAGGTTGGTATAGTGTAAATAAACTTTAGATTGGCCTCATCTTTCAGTGATTTCTTAATGGTCTCTTCCAATAAATCTATTATCATCCCATCTTTGTCAACAGGAGTGCTTATCAGGTTAGCTTCATAACTTCTAAAAGCATTTATACCACCTAGATAAGAAGGTGATTCTACAATCGCGGTGTCACCTGGGTTAAGAAAGATTTTGCCAACAGCATCCAATCCCTGTTGTGATCCACTGGTTATAATTATATCCTCTATATCTGTTTTAACACCCTCTTTTGATGCACGTTCCAAGATAAGCTCACGTAACTCAGTTATTCCATGAGTTGTACCGTATTGAAGAGCGTTTTGCGGGCATGTTTTTAGCACATTGCTTGTGATTACCTCCAAATCCTTTACTGGAAAGGATTTTGGGTTAGGTAGACCACCAGCAAAAGATATAATCTCTGGATCCTGGGTTACTTTCAACAGTTCACGTATCTCTGATTTTCGCATTTTTCCTGCTCTATCTGAGTACAATCTGCTAGGATCGAACATGTCCCCACTTAAAAAGCGAAATCTAATTTGTTCTTATATGTATTTCGTTTAAAAAAAAACAGGTACAACTGTTTATCTATGTTTTTTAGGAGGATTCATTGAGAACAAAGGTTTCATGTGATCTTCAAAAGCAGGCATGATTTCCACCGTGTCTCTATCAAGGTTGAATCTTTGTACAATGTTTACGGCTAGCATCTCATCTGAGGATTTTCTCCTTTTTTTATCATCCAGGAAGATTCTGCTGATTTCTTCTGCGTATTCTTCCTCAGATTCTAACCTTTCATTTTTCATGATATTCGTCAAATCATACTGTATTACTTGTTTATAAAGTTTTTCCAATAAAAAGATTAACACGGCGACAGAACTTTATCTCTATAAAGCACCGGTTATATGTATAAGAAACAGTAAGATAATTATTATCGAAATGAAACAAATACTGAGCGTATCATCTAATTTGCTTTCCTTTATGTTGCATCCCGTCCCAGGGGTAGTATAAATTTCTATGATTTAAATGTTTACTAATTTTTTAAAAATTTGAGAAAGGTTTATTAGTGCATATTAAGCTCCCAGAAAATAAAAAAGATTTGGGGTAGATGAAACCTTGGAAGCAATAATACTTGCAGGTGGTTTTGGTACTAGACTAAGACCACTAACATACACTAGATCGAAGTCTCTGCTACCGATATTAAACAAACCTATGATTTCTTACATAATAGAGTCTTTACCCAGGGAAGTAGATAAAATAGTTCTTGCAGTGAATTACAGGAAGGATCAGATTGAAAAGTATTTCAACAAAACAGATTTTGGTAGAGATATAATTGTTAACGATGAAAAAACGCCGCTTGGAACAGGTGGCGCATCAAAATTTGCTGAGAAACATATCACCGGACGTTTTTTTGTACTGAACAGCGACATCATATGTTCGCTGAATCTTGAGGATATGCTGAAGTTTCATAAGAAGAATAACGCTGTTTCCAGTATTTCTCTATGGCCTGTAGAAAATGTTTCAGAGTTCGGTGTTGTAGACGTAAAAGATGACGGAAATATCATCCGTTTTGTTGAGAAACCAAAACCCGAGGACGCACCTTCTAATTTGATAAATGCGGGAGCTTATATTTTAGAACCAGACGTACTTGATTATATAGAAACAGGACAGTTGGTTTCGATGGAGAAGGAGATATTCCCACAGATTATTCGTGATACCGGTAGGTTTTTTGGTTTTAAATTCAAGGGTTATTGGATGGATATAGGCCGGATAAGTAGTTACATTGAGGTACACAAGTTTCTTATGAAAAAGAAAAAGATGAAAAATCATTATGGGGAAAGTTGCGATATTCACGGTGTTTTAAAAGACTCGTGTTTGGGAAATAATGTTTATGTTGGTGATAACACTAGGCTTGAATCAGCCATTGTCTATGATAATGCTCACATTGGAAAAAATGTTTCCTTAGAAAATTGTGTTATTGGGGAAAACAGTGTTGTAGGCGATTTCTCCAGTCTGAAAAACTCAGTTGTTGGTGATGAAGAGGAAATAAAAGAGAAAAGCAATATAAATGATCTGTTTGTATGGACAAAACCCGTGCCAACTGGTTATCCTGACAAGCAGATTGGTAATGTTATAAATAGATAGTTTTAAAGAAAACATTTATCTTTAATTTTTGTTTATCATGTTTGAAAAAATAAGATGTGATTGTTTATGAGTAAATTGTTTGGTACAAATGGTATCCGTGGTGTTACAAACGAGGATATGAACTGTGATCTTGCACTAGGTATTGGTATGGCCTGGGGAACATTTTTGAAAAAAACTGTTAAAAAACCTAATGTGGCGATAGGAACCGATGCGCGTTTGTCAAACCATATGCTCAAAAGTGCTATAGCATCAGGATTGCTTTCAACTGGATGTGATGTTGTTGACACGGGTTTAGTTCCAACACCAACATTGCAGTATGCAGTTAGAGAGAGAAAATTTGATTCTGGTGTCATTATAACTGCTTCTCACAACCCGCCACAGTTCAATGGTATAAAGGGTGTTTCAAGTGATGGCACGGAGTTTTCAAAAAACCAAGAAGACGAAATTGAAAAAATATATTTTAGCAAAAAGTATTCACTGGCCGATTGGAAGAATGTTGGTAAACTTACAACCTGGGATGGAGCTATTGATCTCTATATCCAAGGCATTTTAGCCTGCGTAGACGTTGATTTAATCAAAAAGAAAAAGTTCCATGTCGTACTTGATTGTGGTAACGGTGCAGGAAGCCTCGTTGCACCCATCTTGCTAAAGAAACTTGGCTGCAAGTTAACTGAGTTGTATTGCGAACCGGATGGCACGTTCCCAGGTCATAACTCAGAGCCTTTAAAGGAGAATCTGGGTGTTTTAATTAAGACAGTACCTGAAGTTGGCGCTAATCTAGGCGTTGCCCAAGATGGCGATGCAGATAGAGCAATATTCGTGGATGAAAAGGGCGACTACATATTCGGTGACAAAAGCCTTGCTCTAGCAGGAAGTTTTTTAACAAAACAAAAAAAGGGTGGTGTAAATGTTACACCTGTCACAACATCTAGTTGTTTTGAAGAAGTCATAGTTAAAAACGGCGGCAGAGTGATATACACAATGGTTGGCTCACCGATAGTGGCACGTGTAATGATCGAGGAAAACGCTGTTTTCGGCGGAGAGGAAAACGGTGGGCTTATTTTCCCGGAGATGCAGTATTGCAGGGATTCTGCGATGTCAATAGCCAAGATACTTGAGATTATAGCCAAAGAAAAAAAGACTCTATCAGAGCTTATAGCTGAGCTACCACGATATGAGGTTTACAAAACAAAGATGATATGCCCAAATGACAAAAAAGAAAAGGTTATGAGAACGCTTGCAGAAAAAACAAAAAAAGATAGCAACGTGATAAAAATCGATGAAACGGATGGTGTTAAACTATACATGAAAAACGGATGGGTTTTAATGAGACCATCAGGGACAGAACCCATATTCAGGGTTTACTCAGAGTCAAAAGAAAAAGATGTAGCTGAAAAACTAGCTACGACCTACAAGAAATTAGCTGAAGACATAATAAAAAGCTTATAAAAAAAATTTATTCAACTTCCTCAAACATTATATCAGGGTATGCTTCTAATCGTTTGAAATCAAAATTAGATTTCAACATCGGGGCTAACTCCACCCCGTTTTTTGATGACAATGTTATAACAAACTTTGTTCTATTATGATTAGTACCTCTCATCTTAATAAGTTGAAGCGTTCTTATAAGGTCCCCTCTGCGCTCAATATCCTCCATGAATATTATACCATCAGCAATAAACTCTTCTATACCATACTGTGAATATTTCATGACCATCGGTGGTATCTCAGATGTTAGAAAAGTTGTGCAGTGCATCGCTGCGAGAGAGGACCCAAGACTAAAAATAAAATCCCTTATCATATCGCTTGTTTGTAACCTATAACATAAAGATGTTATTGAATCAACCACGAGACGTTTTGCATCCAATTCTTTTGCAATATCCCTTATAACCTCAAAAAGAACAGTGGCATCCTCAGTGGTATACGTCTCAGTGTTTAAACCAAGACGGTCGCTGATACTCCATAAATCAATTATACTAAGCTTACCTGTTTTTATCAAATCTTCATCAAAGAAGTTATAGCCTTTAAGGTGACTAGTTAATTTTGAAACAGGTTCAGATGTTGTGAAAAAAACGCCTTTTTCGCCTATTTTTATACCGTTCATGAGAAACTGCATGGACATAGTGGTTTTACCAAGACCGCTAGCACCAGTTATTAAAACAGTGCTACCCTCAGGTATACCACCACCTAGATCAGAGTCCAATTCATCTATACCTGTTTTACACCTGCATCTATCTTCCATGAGGTCTCTCCTGCGCCTCAAAAATACTAAATAAGATAACTGTTTAAAATCTTATTTATCCATAGATGAAAAAAGAATACATATTAATAATACCTTTTTTATGTAGAGAACCAGAACTATCAGATAAGAGGAATAATATGGGTAGAGATGAAGAATTATCTAAATACGCGGTGCTTATTGAAAATTACAAAGAACAGCTTAATTATTTAGATATGCAATATTCATATTTGCAAACAGCTATCGCTGATTGTAACAAAGCAAAAATAACATTAGATCAGATGAGCAAAACAGATAAAAACACTGAGATATTGGTGCCTATCGGCAGTGGAGTTTTCGTCAACGCGAACATGAAAAATGCTTCCACAGTGCTTTTTGATATAGGTGCTGGTTTAGCAACAGAAAAGACCTCAGAGGATGCCATAAAAAAGATTGATGGTAGAATAGAAAATCTGCAAAAAACTCAAGAGAAACTTATAACCATGATGCAACAGCTACAAGCAGAAGCCACTGAGGTTTCAGAAAGGGCGCAGCATCTCTTGTATGAAGAAAAAAACGAATAAGTTTATTGTTGGGTATAAAATATGTTCAATTTTTTAAAGAAAAAACTAAAGAAATTCGAGGATCAACTTGAGTCAGAATTACAAACTGAGTTTAAAAAAGAAGAGAAAAAAATTCCGGCTACGCCAATCAAAACAGAGAGCAAACCTGTTTTAAAAGAAAAACCTGAGGAAAAGAAAACCGTTGAGAAACCTGTTCAGCCAATAGCAAAGGAGCCACAGAAATTTAAGATAGAAAAAACTTCAGAAGAAAAAATAGCTGAGAAAGAAAAAGCAAGGTTGGAAAAACTTAGGCGAGAAGAAGAAATAGATAAACAAATCGAAAAAAGCATAACGACAGAATTAGAGCATACTCTTAGCACCAAACGCAGCATAGAAGAGGTTGTAAAAGCTGAGGCTAAACCATCCGCTGGTATAAGCGGAGAGAAACTTGATGATCTTTTATGGGAGCTTGAAGTCGGTTTGCTTGAGTCTGACGTGGCCTATTCGGTTATAGAATCAATTAAAAAGGACATTAAAGAAGAGTTGAGGCATGCATCTTTAGATAGAGGAAAGTTAGGCGACGTAGTTGAGAACGTTTTACGTAATGCGATAGCACATGTTCTGAAATCAAGTGAGATAGATTTCAATGATTTTATTGAGAAGAGAAAAAAACCCGTAGTTATAATGTTTGTTGGTGTAAACGGAAGTGGAAAAACTCTGGCAATAGCCAAAATTGCTTATATGCTTAAAAAACAGGGGAAAACCTGTGTAATGGCGGCCGGAGATACATTTCGTGCCGGGGCCATAGAACAACTGGAGATACATGCTAACAATCTTGATGTTAAAATAATTAAACATGGTTCAGGAGCTGACCCGGCTGCTGTAGCATATGACGCCATTGAACACGCGAAGGCAAAACACAAGGACGTTGTTCTACTTGACACAGCCGGTAGAATGCAGACAAACATTAATCTAATGGACGAGATGGCTAAGATAAAACGTGTTGCTAAGCCAGATATGATACTTTTTGTTGGTGATGCTTTGGCTGGTAACGATGCCGTTGAGCAGGCTAAACGGTTTAATGAAATCGTTGGTATAGACGGTGTTATACTAACCAAGGTGGATACAGATGCAAAGGGTGGTAGTGCCTTGTCTGTAGCTTATACTATTGGTAAACCCTTGTTTTTTATTGGTATAGGCCAGAGATACGAGGATCAAATACCTTTTAACCCACAGTGGATGCTGGAGAAGATATTCAGCGAATAAAGAATACACAAAAAATTTTAATAAAAATAGCTGAAAAATCATTTTGGGTAACAACTGTAAAGATACAGGATAATAGTTGTACAACAACACCTTTTAAACAAAACAGACAAAATAGGCATTGAGGAGTGATAAAAAATGATGATAGTCGGACAGGTATCAACCCCAGAAGAAGCAAAAGAAATGGAACTCGTTGTAAAACTGTTTGTTGTAGGCAGTCGCGCTAGATTTCTAGCTTTGAAATGCAAGGGGGCATAAAATGAATAAGGACAAGAGGCTGAAAAAGACTATACCAGATGAGATAATAATCTGGATGAATATAGTATAGATAATATTTTTAAACAGTCCACTCTGTTTCTATCCAAGAATCAGCAGATAATTTTGCTAAACCTTGTTTTCTAGCTATATCTGTGACAGTGATAATACCTACTATCTCTTCGTTTAGTAGGACAGGTAGTTTCTTTATATTGTTCTGCTTCATAATCTGAACAGCTTTTTCCAGAGTATCTAATGCATGCACTGTTTTGATTTCTGGTGACATTATATCACCGACTTTTGTTTCCTCTGGGTCTCTACGTGCACATATAGTCCTTTCTATAAGGTCGCGTTCTGTTACAATACCAACACATTCACTGTTAGATGTTACAACAAGACAACCAACTTTGTAATCCCTATATTTGTTACATGCATCAAGAACCGTGGCGTTACGATCTATTGTTATGACCTTTTTTGTCATAGCCTCTTTTACAATCATACTGTTCACCACATCCCTAAATGATTCTAATCAGATTTGTATGTTACAATATGCTTATATATTATTCCCTATGATACTATTTTTGATAAAAAGTGAAAATAAAAACAAGGCAAGAAACACTAATGGATATCATAAAAGATGCAAAAAAACAACCTAAGGATTGGAAAGCAGTTTTCGGTAGAGACAAAGACCTTTTTTCCCGTGATACATATATTTTGAATAATAAAATAGGCGTTTATCTCTTGAAGGAATACCAGAAAAACCCTTTTGAGGTAAGAGGAC
>JBFYMH010000079.1:0-3470 GCA_041305005.1 Thermoplasmatales archaeon
GCTATCAATATCGTGTTTTCTCGTCTTTTTTTGTAGAAATCATCTTTCTGCGAGTCCAAGTATACCTTATCCATCTGTTCTAATGCTATGACGTCATACGGGTGTATACCTACGATTATCCTAGGTTTTATCTCAGTGTTTGGTTTTACTTCGAATTGTTTTTCCAAGTCGTATTTCATCAATGTTTCATACTGTGGCAAGAAGTATTTTTTTGGAGGTATTATAGTTACATCGTGGTCTAAACGTAGTTCACTGGCGTTTTCTAGTTGGTCGAATACGTATCTTTTGCCTTTTGATTTTACTCCGACTACTTCGTAGTTTTTATCTTCGATTAATTTGTTTATGAAGTTGTTTAAATCAGCTTTAGAAATAGTTTTTATCTGATTCATGTTTAAACTCCCCTTAAACACTAAGATTGGGATATAAAACCAGAGACCGTGAACAATTTACTGAATATAACATTTTTCCTTTTATGAAATTTGCATAAAAACTGATAGAATTATCTGTAGAATCTGAGTTTTGTTACAAATATTTATATATCTTTACTTTGTTTAAAACATCTGTATTTGAGGGAGGAAAATGATATGATACGAAAAGTTTTGGTTAGTCTCATAGTCTTTTTGTTTATTGGAACAATTATCGCATCTGGTTTTAAAATAAATTCAGGTTCTCAACCATTGAATCGTGGTTGGTTGTATGTTGGTGGAAGTGGACCAGGAAATTACACAAAGATTCAGGATGCAGTCGACAATGCAAGTGATGGAGATACTGTATTTGTCTATAGCGGAGTTTATTATGAACACCAAATAAGTATCAATAAAAAGATCAATTTAGTTGGAGAGAACAAAGAGACAACCATCATTAATGGTGCGGGTTTGGACAATGGTATTTCTTGTAATTCTGATTTCATAAATATAAGTGGAATTACAATTAAATTTTTTAGTTATTACGCACTTGGATTAAATTATGTAAATCATGTGACGATACGAGATGTTATAATCACCCTAAATACTTTCATGGGCATTAGTTTGAATTATGCTCCCTATACCGTGATTAAGAATTGTACAATAAAAAATAATTATGATGGAATATGGGCAGAATATTGTGACAATTCTCTGTATATTCATAATAGATTTAACTTCAATTCGGATTGTGACATCCGAAATGGCCAAAATCCTGGAACTCTGATAGTTGAAAATATTTTTGAAAATAGTTCTGAATCAATCTTTACTGGTGATTCTGGAACGACTGGTATTTCAATTTATCATAATTTTTTTACTAAAAATGATTGTATAGATTGCGGACATAACTCCTGGGACAACGGGTATCCTTCTGGTGGGAATTATTGGGATGATTATACTGGGACAGACTACTATCACGGTCCAAACCAAAATTTATCCGGTAGCGATGGAATCGGAGATACACTGTACATTATCCCTGAAGGGGACAATCAAGATTCCTATCCACTTATGGAACCATATGATTGGTCAAATGAACCGCCAGTTGCTGATTTTGACTATAGTATGGATGGTTCATTAGTTACATTTGATGCATCAGCATCCTATGATTCTGATGGGAATATTACTACATGGTTTTGGGATTTTGGTGATGGCTTAGATGGAGATGGAGAAATTATTAGTCATGATTATGCGGCCCCTGGAATATACAATGTAATATTAATTGTGGTTGATGATGACAGAGGGGCGGATACTAAAACTAAGAGCATTTCTGTTGAAAAATATGATTTTTGGGTTGAAAAACAAAAAATCCTTGCATCAGATGGTTCGCAATCAGATAGATTTGGTTGTTCTGTTTCTATTGACGGAGATTTTGCTCTTGCCGGAGCAAAGTGGGATTACGATATAGGGGTGAATTCTGGATCAGTTTACGTTTTCACACGTGACGGCACGACGTGGACATATCAACAAAAACTTTGGCCTAGCGATGGCGCAGGTGGAGATGAGTTCGGAGCATCTATTTCTCTTGACGACAACATTGCTATTATAGGCTCACCATATGATGATGATAACGGAGACCGATCTGGGTCTGCTTACGTGTTTAGATACACTGGCGCAAATTGGATTCAACAGGCAAAAATCCGTCCTTTAGATGGCGAACCCAACGATTTATTCGGTCGTTCTGTTTCTATTAGTAGCAATACTGCTTTCATTGGTGCATATGGTGATGACGAAGGTAAAGGTTCGGTGTACGTGTTTACATGCACTGGATCAACTTGGTCTCAGCATCAGAAGCTCACAGCATCAGACGGTGAGGCGGGAGATAATTTTGGCTGGTCTGTTTCTCTTGATGGTGGTACTGCGCTAATTGGAGCAAAACAAGATAATGATAACGGTGGATGGTCTGGGTCAGCGTATATATTCACTCGAGATGGAACGACTTGGATAGAGCAGCAAAAACTTTTAGCCGCAGATGGTACATCATGGGATGATTTTGGTTTTTCTTGTTCTCTCTCTAGTGATACAGCATTAATTGGAGCGATGTACGATGATGAAAACGGAAACGGTTCAGGTTCGGCGTACGTTTTTATCAATTCAGATGGTACGTGGGCCCAACAAACCAAGATTCTTGCTTCTGATGGAGGATACCAAAATATCTTTGGTTATTCTGTTTCTCTTTTTGGTGATACTGCAGTGATTGGAGCACCTGGTAATAATGATAACGGAGATCATTCTGGTTCTGTGTATGTGTTCAACCGCGAGGGTAATAATTGGATACAGCAGCAGAAACTCGTTGCATCAGATGGCATAATGTGGGATTATTTTGGTGATTCTGTTTCTATGTACCTTAACACCATATTCGTAGGAGCAAGTAACCATGATTACGGCAGAGGGAAAGTTTATGTATTTGAAAAAGAAAGCCAAAACATACCACCATACGTGCCAACCATAATTGGCCCTGCAAATGGGAAAGTAGGGACTGAATATGATTATAATTTCATGACATTTGATCCTAATAGTGATAAGGTGAGCTATTTCATAGATTGGGGGGATGGCACAAATAGTGGTTGGCTAGGTCCATATGATTCTGGACAACAGGAATCGGCATCTCATAGCTGGAGCCACAAGGATTCCTATATTATAAACATTAAAGCAAAAGATTCTTTTGGCGCAGAGAGCAGCT
This sequence comes from Thermoplasmatales archaeon, assembly GCA_041305005.1. Taxonomy (GTDB): domain Archaea; phylum Thermoplasmatota; class E2; order DHVEG-1; family DHVEG-1; genus JARYMC01. Next base: position 3,142 of record JBFYMH010000079.1, read on the forward strand.
GGGGTACGCTTCAGATTACAATGCCGAGGACAATATCATTTAATTCAATTCTAATGAAATTCTTAGAGCGATTCCCTCATGCGTTTCCAATATTAAGAAATCTACTGTATTTAAGAGGAATTGTAATGTAGGGGAGGAAAAAATTGTATGTTTAGAAAAGAAATTGTTTGTGGAATAATAATCTTGTTTTTAGGCGCAAGCATTGTAACTTCAGTTGGTAGTGAATCATTAAAAAAAGAGTGCTCACTATGGCCATGGCACCCTGGCTCAGATGGTATTGAGATCAGTGGAACCATGGGTGAAAATGGCTGGTACATTAGCAACGTTCA
>JBFYMH010000080.1:0-2654 GCA_041305005.1 Thermoplasmatales archaeon
CACTCAATCCTTTGACTTATTGGGATTGGTCAACATACGGCTGGTACGACATGATTGATGCAGACATTGCTTGTGATAACAGCCAAAACACATTTGAATGGGGTGTATCAAGTTATGTAATCAGCACCACATATGCTAGTAGTCCTTACACGAATGGACCAACTATAGTTTATTCAGATGAAGCAACAGAAGGCTCAGGATGGATAAGCTGGTATAGCTATAACGGCTGTGCCCATACAGATGTGGACATCGATCCAACTACACATTATGCATATTCTGTATACGACTGGCTTAACGACACAGCTTGGAAGTTGTTAGTGAGAGTAAACGACTTTGCAAATATAATGACGGGATTTGACACATTATATGAGATTGAAGGCGGCGGCAACCTTAAAAACCCTGCCGTGGCCGCATATGGTGATAAAGTCGTTGTACTTGCACAAACAGATGAAAACGGAAACGATGATATCATATGTCTCTATTCAGACGATAAGTTTGTAACTGTACAATCAAGCTTTGTTGCAGATTCAGTTGATAATGAAATGTATCCAGACGTTCGATTTGATAACGATGGTAATTTCATCTGCACATATGTGACGAACAACAACCTATACGCATTAGAATCAGACGACGGTGGAGCAACATGGGTAGAACCAACGAAAGGCCAAATAAACACAAACAATGATGTTGTTATTGAGGAATACAAGACCTCAGACCTAGGTGATTTAGCAATAAAAGGAATGTGGGAAGAAACTGGAACCGAAGGAGCGGAGATATGGATTGGAGATGTAGCAGCACCATCTAATCTACCACCATTAACACCAACAATAAATGGTCAAACAAAACTAAAGAGATTCATAAACTATGAGTTCACATTCACAACAACAGACCCCGATGGAGATAACGTAGAATACTACGTTGACTGGGGAGATGGCACAAACAGCGGTTGGACAAGCGAAACCGCCTCTGGTGTTGCTGTGGTACTAAGTCATAAGTGGACAACAAAAGCTGCATTCACAATAAAATGCAAAGCAAGAGACACAAGCGATGCAGAAAGCGACTGGGGAATACTAGAAGTTAGCACGCCAAGAGTGTTAACCAGACCAATGTTACTACAGAGATTACTAGAGAAATTCCCGAACGCATTTCCAATATTGCGACACCTATTAGGGGTTTAAAAAAAACACCCCTCTCTCTTTTATTTTTTAAAAATTAACTAGTCTTTTGACTGTAAAAACCAATTAGATATTTTGGTATAAAATAAGTTATATTTTCTATTGAACTGCTCGTCATTATCTTAAAAACTTTTTATTTTTCTGAAATATTTATATATTTAACATTTTATTATGTTGTTAAAATTAGGGAGGCGCGGAGATGAAAGGAAAAATATTTACATTTTCTATAATGATGTTGATGATAAGCAGTGCATATGTTGTGGCTAGTGCTACAGATGTTAAAAATCCAAATACTACGAACGTTGGAGATCATATAACATCCATATACGGCCCATGGGAAGGACACGAGAATTATAACCATTCAACAAATAATATGGTAGCTGGCTCAGACTCATCGCCTAGCACCGGGGTCGCACAAGGACTTTGTGACGTATGGGTAACCGGCGGTGGAGAAGGCGATGGATATTATATGCATTGGATAGATTATGATTGTCCTGTTGCTAACTTAAATGGAGAGATAGAGATAAGCTACAAGTATTCTGCAAGCGCTGAGCTGGATTGTTTACTTGGAGGCACAGCCTACGCAAAAATATGGCTTACTTTTTTTGTAGACGATTACACCGGAGAGGTAGTTTTATATGAAAAAGAAGTTGGAATAAATGGCCATGACGAATATGATGTATGGGGCGTTGTAGAGACCTGGTCTAAATCATTGACTCTTACTAAAAAAACCTTTAGAATTGGTGTAAAAGCTTCTTTTGAGTTAAGTATGGATATGTTAATTGGGACTCACAGCTATTGCTCTGCAGTTATATTTGGAACATGGAGCTCTAGTGATTTAATAGTAACAATAACTTGGCCAGATCAAGCACCAGATAAACCTCAAATTATTTCTGGAGAACAAAATGGGTCAACAGGATATCAATACGAATATACAGCGGTTGGTACAGATCCAGAAGAGGATGATCTTTACTACATGTTTGACTGGGATGATGGCTCATCTACTCAATGGTCAGTATATTGCGTTGATTCAGGCGAAGAAATGAGTGATTATCACGTTTTTTTAGAAGATGGAACATACAATATAAAAGTAAAAACTAAAGATGTATATGGATCAGAAAGCGAATGGTCCGATCCGTATTCTGTGACAATGCCATTGAACCTACAGAAAAACAAAATTATCAATAAACAAATTAATCAACTATCACATAAAATTTTAGTGAGTACTCAAAAAAACAAATAGATAAACACTAAAAATTAACAAATTTCTTTTCTATTTTTTCCTCAGTAAGTTTTTATTAAAAAGTTTTATAAACAGCGAATCACTGACAACAAACTATGAACCAACTACCAAAAGCACAATTGACTATTGCTTTGTTAGCATGTTTTACAACTGTTGGTATGTTTCAGCAGGTGTTAACTGCTACAGATCAGTTTTCTGCTTTGTTAAATTTAATTGTGCAGATAGCAGCTATAATA
>JBFYMH010000081.1:0-4025 GCA_041305005.1 Thermoplasmatales archaeon
TTAAAAGGATTGAAATTGAAGCTAGAGAGAAATTAAATGAACTTAAATCATTGCAAAACATATCACAGAATTCAGAATCCAATTTAGACACTTATTCTAATCAAAATCTATTACGACTCACTGAGTTATCTAATCAATCAGAAAGGATTGAATTAAATTATAAGGAAAAATGTTCTCAAACTCAAAATTTGATAGCAATATCGGAGTATTATATTGAAGATCTTTCTTCAAAACTTGATCGAAATAAATTGTATCTGAAGAATTTAGAGAAATCAGGCTTTATTAAGAAATTGCTATCAAATAACTCCAAAAAGAAGACCATCGACAATATTTACTTAATAGAAGAAGAAATTAATAGTGAAAGTCGTAACTTAAATCAACTTAAGATAGCTTTGATAGAGGAAGAAGCACAAATTGGAAAAAAACTGGCTTTAATAAAGAAGGAAGTACAAAGTGAAGAAAAGAGATTGAGTCAGCTAATGATATCTTCAATAGAAAAAGAACTAGAAATTGAAAATCTCAAATTAAACCAACTCGAGATAGCTTTAGTGGAAGCAGAGGCAGAATATGAACAAACGTTAGTTTCAATAGTTAAGGAAGTACAAAGTGAAGAAAAAAAATTAAGTAAATTCAAGATGACTTTGATCAAAAAAGAACTCGAAATTACAAATCAAAAAATTAACCAACTAAAGACCTCTTTAGTAGAAACAGAAGCAGAATATGAACAGACGTTACTTTCAATGATGAAGGAAATACAAACTGAAGAAAAAAAATTAAGTAAATTCAGGATAACTTTAATCGAAAAAGAACTCGAAATTACAAATCAAAAAATTAACCAACTTCTCTCTGATTTAAATGAAATACAACTTAAAAATAAGGAAATAGTAAGCAATTACAAACAAACCATATCACAAATAAAGGTGACTTATGCTGAATTGAATATATCTTCAGAAAAGATTTTTTCATTAGAGGACTTGATTAATCTACAGAATACTCTTATGCAAAAAATAAAAGACCTTGATGTAAAAATAAAAGATATTGAGCAAGAGATTCAATCATCTAAAGATTCTATTTTTTCTAATGCACTTGTTATCGCATGCACAATAACAAAAGCCTACATTGATCAAAAATTGTTGAATACTGAATTTGATGTAATGATTGTAGATGAAGCGAGTATGGCTCAATTGCCGGCATTATTTATTATTGCAGGTATGATCTCAAAGCATCATTATATTATATCCGGTGATTTTAGACAATTGTCTCCCATAGCTTCAAGTAAAACTTCTGAAGTAAAAACGTGGTTGAAGACGGATATCTTTGCACAAGCTGGAATTGAGAGTAATATCAATAATGACATTGCTGATAGGCGCCTTGCAATGTTAAGACAACAATACCGTATGCATGAGAGTATTGCAAATCTGATTAATGATAAAATGTATGATGGTAAATTAATAACAAGTGATGAAAAGATAATCGAAGAAACAAATAAAATTGCAGCTATGCCTCCTTGTAAAGGCCATGCTTTATGTTTGATAGATACCTCTTCGATTAACCCATGGTGTAAAATAACTCATTTTGGTTCGAGGATAAATATTTATTCGGCAGTTCTTTCAGTTTCATTAGCAAAGAAAGCCATAGAAGGCGGGATAGATAATGTTGGAATAGTGGTTCCCTATAAATCACAGGCACAATTAATCAATAATATACTAGAAGAAGAGAAAATGCATGAAAAAGGCATAACCGCCGCAACAGTACATAAATTTCAAGGCAATGAAAAAAAATGTATTATTTTTGACTCTGTTAACAGTGCCCCATTTGGAAAGGGAAAAATCTTATCCGGTCCATTCGTAAACTCAGAAGCCGGAAAATTGATTAACGTGGCAATTTCAAGGACGAAAGGCAAGTTTATTCTGATTGCAAATCGAGATTATGTGCACAAGCATTTCGAAACAGATGATGCCCTTTTTTGTTTACTAAATGATATTGAAATGTCTGGTGTAACAATAGACTCTAAAGATATTTTGCCTTCTTATTTCGATAAGAATATTGAAAAACAATTATTTCCCCATAATGGCTTAAATTTAGGGAATGCTGAAGACATGACTAGTTGGAATGAAAATAATTTTTATTCTATATTTAAACATGAACTCCTTTCAGCGAAAAAGAGAGTTGTAATTTTTAGTCCATTTATAACACGCAGGAGAATCAGTGATGTTGATGACATATTTCAAGTCTTGATTGAAAGGGGAATAAAAATATATGTTATTACGCGAAGCCCAGAATATCAGGGAAGTCTTTCATTTGTTGACACGGAATTGACAATAAACGATCTTAAAAAACAGGGTGTAACTGTAATTATTGCATCTGCAAAAGTGAATCTAAACGAAGAAATCCATGAAAAATATGCATTGATTGATGAAAATGTTTTTTTCTGTGGTAGTCTAAACATTCTTTCACATAGTAAATCTTCAGAACATATGCTTGCTTTTAGATCTAAAAAAATCATAGATAACTTTATTAAACAATTTCAGATCGATGAAATTATAAAAAATCACGAAAGTACTCTAATGAATAAAAAAAGACATAAGAGACAAAATGGAACTGATAAATCTTTTGAAATCACAGACCAATTAAAAAAAACCCTCATAAGTGAAACTAATGACGGTAATTGTCCAAACTGCCAGTCCCCTTTTGTATTGATGAGTGATAAAGAAAACGTATACTGGTGTTGTCCAAAAGACCTCGAAAAAGGATTTGAGATTAAAAAAAATGTTCCGAAACTTCTTCTCAAAACTATAGTAAATAATTTAAAAATCCCATGTACTAAATGTAATAATGGGTATCTACAATACAAAGTAGGCCAACATGGACCTTTTCTCAGTTGTAATCGGTATCCAACATGTAAAAATAGTCTTACTCTGAATTTCAAGTGAATACTATCTTTGCCTAAGGACGTATTGCAAAGCAATACGTCATTTCCCGCAGGGAAATTTTCCTCTGCTCACCCCCCGGGTCCCGGTGATTAGCAATATCGGCTCGAGGGGAGCCGACAAATCCCTGCTCCCCGAGGGCCGGTATGCGTGGGGTCATAAGACCCCACGTTATGTTGTCTCATCAGTAATACTCATCTTATCCCGGCACGGATGCGCTTCGCAGAGCGTATCGGTGCCCCAGCCACATAAGAGGGCTGAGGTTCGAGCATTGCGAGGCAAAGCTGAGCAAGCGGAGGACTCCAGACCGACAAATAACCAGCTGGACAAAACAACAATAGGAGGTGCAAACCAGAACCAAGCATGGGCGCGACTTCAGGTGCGCAGATGCTCCAACCGCCTGGTAAGGGCTGTTGTTCTAAGCGTAGCGCAGAAGAGCAGCCCGTCTAACTAAAACAAATTGAAACCCCGTCTAAATGATATTCGTACCTCTGCTTATTATTTCAACGTATTCTTTGAAAAGGTACATCTTATATCTTTTTTTACCAGTGACCTCGTTCAGAATACCGATTTCCTCAAATCTGCCTACAAGGTTATTTGCGGTGACGGACGATATATTTAACCTATCAGCAATGTCCTTGCTGCTGATAAGGGGCCTGTCGAACAGCAGGTTTATCAATCGTATGGCGTGGATGCTTGAGATCGAGTTCTCATAGACCTTATTTGTCATATCGTCCTTTAATTTTATGATCTCCCTTGCGGTGTTAACCGCTTCCTGGGAAGTTTCACTAACACCTTTGAGGAAGAACTTGAGCCATTCTTCCCATGCGCCTTCCGTACGTACTTTCATAAGCAGGTCATAATATTCGCTTCTATTGTTCTTCAGGTAAAAGCTCAGGTACAGAAGGGGCTTTGACAGTATCTCTTTCCAGACAAGATAGAAGGTGATGATAAGTCGTCCGATCCTGCCATTGCCATCAAGGAAGGGATGAATGGTCTCGAACTGGGCATGTATCAATCCGATCTTGATAAGCGGCGGAATGTTGTCCTTTTCATTCAGGAACCTTTCCAATGCTTGCATTGCAGGTACGGTTA